>NZ_CDWWEW010000256.1:0-7351 GCF_977966315.1 Frankia sp. CeRuru1 | reverse complement strand
GGCCCGGGGGAGGTCCGGTCCGCGAGCTCGATCCGGGCGCCCGGTCCACGCACGGGGGACCAGCCGGCCGCCGGCCCGAGATCCGACAGTGCCGCCGTGGCCCGGGCCAGCTCGCGCTCGGCCCGGGCGCGCTGTTCCCGCGCCGTCTTCACCCGCAGGCGCAGCTCGCTGACCCGGGTCGCGGCCGCAGTAGTCGCGGCGGATCGCTCATGAATCTCCGCGCGCAGGGCCGCGACGAGCTCCGCACGTTCCCCGGCCGTCGTCGCGGCACGCCGGGCCCCGGTGGCTATCACCAGGCCGAGCAGGCCGAGGACGAGGGCCAGGGCGAGGGGGCGCAGCCAGGGGCGACGGGCCCGCCCGGAGACGCCGCAGGGATCCGAAGGGCCGGTGGCCACGGGGCATACCGGCCCTCGGCGTGGCCATCCGGTCCGTTCTCGCACATTCGGCATTCTGACCGACCGGACACCGAGCGCCGCCGACCAGGGCCTCGCCGCGCGTGCCGTGGCTACCGCGCCTCGACCACCTCGACCCAGCGCCGCAGCAGCACGTGGGCCTCCTCGATGTCGGCACCCTCCGACCACAGGTGGGTGACCGCCTCACTCGGATCCGGCAACACCAGGATCCAGGAGCCGTCCGGACCGACGATCCGAACCCCGTCCGTGGTGTCGATGACATGCCCCGCATCCGGGTCGACCGACTCCACCACGCGACGCATGACGGTGCCCTTGACCGCCCACGGGGTGGGCACTGAACGACGCAGGATCGCCACCAAAGGTATCCGGGCGTCGATGGTGCTGAGCGTCAGCCGGGTCCGTGCCACCAGGGCCAGCAGTTTCACGAACGCCGCGATCCCGTCGATCGCGGGGGCGAACTCGGGGACGATGAAGCCGCCCCGCCCGTCGGCGGCGAAGACGATGCCGTCGTCACGGGCGACCCCGGTCAACGCCGCCGCCGACAGGGAAGTCCGGCGTACCGTCAGCCCGTGGAAGCGGGTGACCTGGTCGGCCACCCGGGTGATGGTCACCGGCAGGGCCACCTCCGCGCCGGGATTCTCCGCCGCGACGAGGTCGAGGAACACCAGCAGGGCCCGGTCATCGTCGATGAGGTCCCCCCGTTCGTCGACGATCGTGACGCGCTCGCCGACATGGTCAAACCGCACGCCGAAGGCCGCCCCGGAGCTGGCGACGAGGGCGCCCAGGCGGTCGGTGGCCCGCAGATCCTCCAGGGCGCTGCGGGGCGGGATGGTCTCGTCGACGCGTCCGTTGACGGTGAGCACGTCGACGCCGAGCCGGCCGAGCAGTGTCGGCAGCACCAGGGACGCCGAGCCACCCGAAGGATCAACGACGATCTTGAGATCCGCCTCGGCGATGCCGGCGGTATCGACCCGGTCAAGCAGATCCTGGATGTAGAGATCCATGGTGCGGGCCGGGAAACGCAGGTCACCGATCTCACCGGGAAAGGCCCGGCGGAACTCCTGGCGGGAGAAGACCCGGTCAAGCTTGCGCTGCGCCACCGGGGAGAGGTCGTCGCCGTCGGCATCCAGGAAGATGATGTCGATGCGTTCCGGGTCTCCGGGGGTGGTGCGCAGCATGATCCCCCCAGCGGCGTTGGACGAGCGGACATCGAAGCGGGTGACCGGCATCGGTGCCACCTCAAGATCACGGACGTTGATGGCGCCGGCGGTCAACGCGCTGATGACGGCCCGCTTGAGGGCCCGGGCGGCGCGGGAACCGTCCCGCGCGGTGGTGACGGTGGCTCCCTTTTTCAGGGTCGTGGCGTAGGCGCCGGCGAGGCGCACCACCAGCTCCGGGGTAATCTCCGCGTTCACCAGGCCGGACACCCCGCGCGGCCCGAACAGGGTCCGCTGGCCGCGGGACTCCCAGATGACGGACGTGTTGACGACCGCGCCGGCCTCGATCGTCTTGAACGGATACACCTTCACGTCATGGGAGATGAACGCCTCCTCGCGGACGACGCACTCGTCTCCGACGACGGCGCCCTCCTCGATCCTGGCCGCCCGCAGCACGTCGGTGCTCTTGCCGATGACGCAGCCACGCAGGTTCGTCTGCGGGCCGATGAGCGCGTTGTCCTGGACGATCGCCCGGTGCAGGAACGCGCCGCTCTTCACCAGCACGTTGCTGCCCAGCACGGAGAACTCCCGCAGCTCGGCGCCGGCCTCCACCTTGCTGTAGTCGCCGACCACGAGCGGCCCCTTGAGGATCGCCTCCGGGTGGACCTCGGCGTCCTCACCGATCCACACCCCGGGGGACACCTCGAAACCGCCGATCTCCACATCGACCTGGCGGTTGAGCACGTCGGCCTGAGCCCGTTGGAAGCTCGCGATGGTGCCGACGTCCTCCCAGTACCCGGACGCCACATAGCCGTACACCGGGGCACCCTCCTCGACCAGCCGGGGGAAGATGTCGCCGGACCAGTCCACCGCCTCGCCGGGCGGCACCTGGGCAAGCACCTCGGGCTCCATCACGTAGATACCGGTGTTGACGGTGTCGGAGAACACCTGCCCCCAGGTCGGCTTCTCCAGGAAGCGCTGGATCCGTCCGTCCTCGCCGGTGATGACGATGCCGAACTCGAGCGGATCGGGGACGGATTTCAGCGCGACGGTGACGAGCGCGCCCTGACGCCGGTGGAAGGCGACCAGGTCGGTGAGGTCGATGTCGGTCAGCGCGTCCCCGCTGATCACCAGGAACGCCTCGTCCCGCAGGGCGTCCTCGGCGTTCTTCACGCTGCCGGCGGTGCCCAGCGGGGTCGTCTCGGTGGCGTACGACAGGTGCATCCCGAGCTCGTCACCGGAACCGAAGTACGTCCGGATCATCGAGGCCAAAAACTGGACGGTCACCACCGTCTCGTCGAAACCATGCCGTTTGAGCAGGCGCAGCACATGCTCCATGATCGGCCGGTTGACGACGGGGAGCAGTGGTTTGGGCAGGTTCGCGGTCAACGGGCGCAGCCGGGTGCCCTCGCCACCGGCCATGACGACGGCTCTCACCGGTCACCTCCCACTTGCGCCGGTCCGGGCATCCGCCCGGAAGCGCCGGACGAGCTGGCCGGCCTGGACGAAGTACAGAAGACCAGACCACCAGTACAGGGCAGTACCCCAGATCGCGAACGCCCATCCGACCGGGCGTGCCGCGGTGGCCAGCCAGGAATCCCCGGCGGACAACAGCAGGAGAGGGAAGGCGTACAGCAGGTTGAACGTCGCCGCCTTGCCCAGGTAGTGCACGGGCAGCGTGACGCCGACCCCGATCCGGCGCAGCAACGGCGGCAGCGCCAGCAGCGCCACGTCGCGGGCGAGGAGCAGAACCGCGAACCAGACCGGCACGATCCCGCGGAGGGTCAGAGCGACGATGGTGGCGAGGATGTAGAACCGGTCGGCGAGGGGATCCAGCAGGACGCCGAGGCGACTCGTCTGGTTCAGCACTCGCGCGAGCTTGCCGTCCAGGTAGTCGCTGATTCCGGCGAACGCGAGAACGCCGAGCGCCGCACCGTCCGCCTTCGGGCCCAGCACCAGCCAGAGGAAGACCGGCACGCCGAGCAGCCGCAGGGCGGACAGCGCGTTCGGAACCGTCCAGATCCGGTCCGAGGCGGCGGGCATGGTCATGCGGCGTCCCTCCTCCACCGGTGGGGCGGCGCGACGCGCCGCGACGGCGGTGGACGGCCGCCCACCGCACCCGGCGCTCCCGCAGGTCCCACCGACGGGTTCGGCGCCGGTCAGGACGTCCGGGCCCGGTAGAGGTCGCAACGCCCCGCCGACGGGCCGGACATCGCTGACGCTAGCGGATCGTGGGGCACGGGGAGCGGAGAGGGATCCGCCGGCGGGGTACCCCGGCGTTCGGACCGGGTCAGATGGGACCGGGCTCAGAGGATGCGGCCGACTTTGTAGGTGGAGCTGTAGATGGGCCGCAGCGACACGACACCGCCGGTCTGCGGGGCGGCCCACATATACCCGTTCCCTGCATAGATGCCGACGTGGTAGATATTCCCAGGAGTACCGTAAAAGATCAGGTCGCCGGGCTGTTTGCCCGACTGGGGCACCTTGGCGGAGACGTTGTACTGCTCCTGCGCCGTGCGCGGCAGCGAGCGGCCGAGCTGCTTGAAGACGTACTGGACGAGGCCGGAGCAGTCGAACGAGTACGGGCCCTCCGCGCCCCAGACATACGGCTTGCCCTTGTGCAACGACGCGAGGTAGACGGCCTTCTCCCCGATCGAACTACCCGGGATGACCTTCGGAATCGCCTGGTCGATCACGGAACCCGACCGTCCCGGACCCGACCGTCCCGGACCCGACCGTCCCGGAGCCGACCGTCCCGGACCCGTCGGACTCGTCGGACTCGCGATCGTCACCGTGGCGGCGCTGGCCAGGGAGGGACGCAGGGCGTTCGATCCGTCGAAGACCGCGGTGATCGTCGTCGTGGAGAGCAGGCGCGCGGTGATCTGCGCGGTACCGTTCGCGCCGGTCCGCAACCTCGTGGAGGTCTGCCACTGGGGACCGTTCACCACGACGATACGGACGTCCTGGTTCGCGAGCGGGGTGCCGCTGTCCGATTCCAACGCCCGCACCGTGAGCACCACCGGGGTGTTGGGCGCGACCGAGGTCTTGTCCGCGGCGATCGAGACGCTGGTGAAGACGGGGTCGTGGTCCGCGATAGCGGTGGCCAACGGGGCGAGCCTGCGGGCCGAGGCCGCATCGTGGCCGGTGGCGTGATGTCCCGGGACGAGCGCGGCTTCCTGGGTGAGGGAGTTCGACTCCAGCGACGAGGTTCCGTCGGTGCCCCCGGGGACGGTGGCCGCGAAGGCGGCGGTCGAGGCCGCGATCGTCCCGGTGGTGAACGCGGCGATGGTGACCGCGCGTCGCGGAGGAGGAGTGGTATGGCGGCGAGCCGCGCCGGAGCCTGAGGAGCCGTGGGGCGCCGACGGGCGCTGACGATTCCGGACAAACTGGTCCCAGTCCTCCGGAAGCCAGGCCATACCACGACGGGGCAAGACGTGTCCTTCCCGTGCGCCTACGAGGGAGCTGTCGGGTTCGGGCTGGTCAGCCCGGCGGCCAACGACCCGGTCAGTGCCGTCACCGCCGGAACGCGGCCAGAACACGGCCAGATCCGCCGGCCACACCCGGAACTACGGCTCCCCGCACCTGCCCCGACATACTCGGAGGGGCCGCCGAACCGGGGGCAGGGCCAGGCACATCGGTTCGACGGGTATCTCTATCAAAATAGGTATATCTGTATGACACGTAACAGACACTTCATAATCTGGACACCTATGGATCGGTAGAACAGAAGTGCCGTTGATGACGATAGTGGACATGCCCGGGCGACCCGCAATCACCCCCACCCCAACACTTGAACACGGCGCCAGAAGGCCGCCGCCGCTCAGCAAGAAGTACGGATGCCGTCACGCCGGGTGCCTGTCGGCGGCTCGGTCACGCCACCTCGGTCAGGTCGTCACGACGCCCCCCAAGCATCGACGTGTCGTAGATCTCTCCGGCTGTCTCGTCGGCGATCCGGCAGCGGAACGGGCCGGGTCGTCAGGGTGCGGGCGGCGGGTTCACACCCGGGACAGAACCGACCTGCGCCGGCTGCGGCCGTGCCGGCTGGCCTGACGAGATCTGCGCCGGCCTCGGCAGCCCAGGCGACGAGTGCGCAGGCGACGGCAGCCCAGGCGACGAGTGCGCGGGTACGGGCATCCGCGGCGGATTCGGCGGAAGCATGCTCGCCGCAGACCGGGCCGGCACGACGGGCGCGGCTCCTGCCGAGGATTCGGCGTGCGCGTACACCACCAGGTTGTTGAGATAGTGCCCGGCCTTCCGATCGAAGGCGCCCCCGCAGGTGATCAGGCGCAGTTCAGGGCGGAGTACCGGTCCGTAGACCCGGTTCGCCGGGAACCTCGACTTCACCACGTTCTCCGCGCGATCGACGACAAACGTCGTGGACACGCCGGTCGGCGAGGCGACCTCGACACGGTCGCCGGGCACGAGCTCGTGCAGCCGGTAGAAGACCGCCGGGCCGGTGGTGGAATCGTAGTGGCCGACGAGCACGGCAGGGCCGATGCCGCCAGGCGCCGGACCACGGTCATACCAGCCGACATCCCCCCATGCCTTGGGCACCCCGAGCGTGCCATCCGGGTTCAGACCCAGATGAATGATCGGAGCGTCCACCCTGATCCGGGGGATGCGCAGCCGGGACGGATTGTTAACGACCACCACCGGCTGCTCAGGGACGGCGGGAGGTAGCCCGAACCGGCCGGTCGTCGGCACGGGAGTGGGCGGCAGCGGGACGTCGGCGATGCCGGCCGTCGTGTCCGCCCCGGAACCGCCGCGGACGGCGTCGAACGCCGGTTCCGCCAGCCGGAAACCGCTGCCGAGGACAAGGACCGCCCCGACGAGGAGAAGCCACCGCCAGAGCAGGAGGCGCCTGCCCGCGGCGGGTGCGCGGACGGAGAAGGCCGTCGGTGCGCCGTTCGCGGGCCGCTGGTTACCGCTGCCCGTCCCACCTTTCACAGCTCCTCCCGCCATCCCGCCCGTCGATCGTCTACATGCCCGTGCGGATCGCTCCCGAGGTGGATCGTCCAGCGCACCGCTCGCGGCTCCGAACCGTCACGCGCCCGCACCACAAGGCCACTGATAGTGACTCTACCAATCGGTAGAGATACTTTCCGTGAGCGGCATGCTTGTGAGCGAGGTGCACTGGTCTCAACGATTCCGAGATCACCGAAAACTGGACGAACTAGACCGAAGAAGCGACCCGATCGCCGCCGCGAGGAGGTCGATCCGGCCGCACCACGCCCGGGCGGTTGACCCGCACCCCCACGCTCAGTCGCTAGGGTATCACTCGCAGTAATGAATCGATCACCGTACGTGAGAGAGGGGACCAGATGAAGAAAGGTATGGGTCGGAGCGCCGCCGTTCTCGCGATATCCAGCGCGGCGAGCGTCACCCTCACCTTCGGGCCCGGCCTGGCTGCTGCCCACGCCCTCGACGACAAGGACAACCACCGGTGCGACGACAAGAAGGACGGGTGGGGCATCTTCGGCGACAAGGACGATCGGGACGGCAAGGACCGCGACCGCGATGACAAGATCGACGGCGACAAGCAGGTCCGGGCCGATCGGATCGACGACGGCCTGGACGGCAGGAACGGCCTGGACGGCAAGGACGATCGGGACGGCAGGAACGGCCTGGACGGCAAGGACGATCGGGACGGCAGGAACGGCCTGGACGGCCTGGACGGCAAGGACGATCGGGACGGCAAGGACGGCAAGGACGACTGGTTCCGCTGGGACGACAAGAAGCGCGACTGCGCCATCGGTGGCATCGGTGGCGTCGGTGCCGGAG
>NZ_CDWWEW010000255.1:0-7382 GCF_977966315.1 Frankia sp. CeRuru1 | reverse complement strand
CGCTCTAGCCGAGCGGGGAGTGCTCGGCGTCACCGGTCGGGGCATGTTGCCGCAGCTTCTCGGCAGCTGGCTCGTCATCCAGGCCGCTGTCCTGCACAGCCCTCGCGATCTCCGGATTTGCCTGCTGATCGGCTCCACAGGCTTCGTCGATGCCTGGCGATGGATCCGCTGGCTGCCGCACTGTCGGCCGTTGGTACAGGAGAAGACCATTTTCGTCGGAGCCGACGAGGTCAGCCGCTCCCGCCGGATCGCCGAACTGACATCCTTGATCGAGAGTCGCTGCGCCCATCCGCCCGAGGCGCCCAGATCCGACCCCGACATCCTGGTCGTGCTGGACGGGGCCCGGATACTGCGCTCCGTTCCCGGAATGACGACGGTGCTACGCGACGGACCGGCGGTCGGCATCCACGTCATCTGCCTGGAGGCCGACGTCCGGGACCTTCCGCCCGAATGCCGAGCCGTTGTCGAACAGGACGGCGACGAGTTGTTGATGCGGCAGGACCGGTCAGCCGTGATCAGACACGTCTGCCCAGACCTCATCGGTCTCACCGGCCGGCCCGGTCTCACCGACCATGCCGGAGCACCGACCGTCGATGCCGCGGGACTGGCCTCCGCGGCCGGCTGGTGTGAGTCGGTCGCCAGAGCCCTGGCGCCGCTGCGCGACGCCGGTGACGACGACTCCGAGAGCCTTCCCTCCGCCGTCCGACTCCTGGACATCCTCGGCGCCGACCCACCCACGCCGAAGGTGATCCAAGATTTCTGGTCATCGGTGCCGCAGCCGCCCCGGGGCACGGCGAGCAGGGCGGTACCAGTCGGGATCGGTGAGGGTGGGAGGTTCACGATCGATCTCTCTCGCGACGGGCCACACGGGCTGGTCGCTGGCACGACCGGGGCGGGAAAGTCCGAACTGCTGCAGACGATCATTGCTGCGCACGCCGTAATGTACCGCCCGGACGAAATGATCTTCGTGCTGGTCGACTACAAGGGAGGCAGCGCGTTCGCCGAGTGCGCCGCTCTTCCCCACACCGTCGGTATGGTCACCGACCTCGATCCGCACTTGGTCCGACGCGCGCTGAGCTCGCTCACCGCCGAGCTTCGCAGACGGGAACGGATGTTGGCCGCGGCCGGAGCGAAGGACCTCGACGCCTTTCGACGTCTGCTCCCTCATCCCATCGGGCGTCCGACGATTCCCCGCCTGCTTCTGGTCGTCGACGAATTCGCCACGCTAGCCCGCGAACTACCCGAATTCGTCGCCGGATTGGTCAACCTGGCCCAACGCGGACGGTCGCTCGGGATCCATCTCCTGCTGGCCACCCAACGCCCCGCGGGGGTGGTGTCACCGGAGATCCGGGCGAATACGAACCTGCGCATCGCGTTGCGGGTCACCGATGCGGCGGAGAGCGAGGACGTCGTCGGCTGCCCGGACGCTGCTCTGATCAGTCCGGCCACCCCCGGTCGGGCGGTGGTACGCACCGGCCCGGGCATCACGACAGCCGTTCAGACCGGGTGGATCGGTGGACCGGATCCGGTCACCAGACCAGGCGGAGACGGCTCGTCCGGAATCCCTGCGCCCAGGGTCACCCCGCTACCGTGGCCGGAACCGGGTGACGCTCCACGTCGGGATGCCGACACGTCCCAGGCGGTGCCGGCGCCATCGTACGGACCGCCGTCGGAAGACGTGTCCCTGGCAGAGCCGCGCACCGACCTGGCTGCTCTGGTCTCGGCAGTACGGGAGGCCTCGACGAGGCTCGGGATCCCTCCGATACCCAGTCCGTGGCTTCCCCCGCTCCCTGAGCGGATTACCCTCGACGCCCTCGTCGGGGCGACCGCCGGCCGCACCGACCCGAGCGGCCGCACCAGCCCGAGCGACCACACCATCGCCGCGGATGGCGACGGTCACCATCCGGCGGGCTCCAGCGGACGCCCTGGGCTCCACGCGGACGGTCTCGTTCGGCTCCCTCCCGTTGCCATTGGGCTGTCCGATCACTGTGACCGTCAGCTTCAGCTGCCCTTCACGATCGATCTGGAACACGGCGGCCACCTCATGATCGTCGGATCGCCACGAACCGGGCGCTCGACCGTGTTGCGCACCGCTGCCGGCGCCCTCGCCACCGCCCTGCCCGTCGGCGAGCTCCATCTCTACGGACTGGACTGCGGCGGCAACGCCCTGGCACCCCTCGCGGACCTGCCGCACTCCGGTGCCGTGGTGAGCCGGGACGATCCCGAGCGGGTCACGAGGCTCCTCGCCCGTCTGGCCAACGAGATCAGCGAACGGCAGACGATCCTCTCCCGGAAAGGCTTCATGGATCTTGCCGAGGCCCGACGGTCGTGGCGGCCGTCCCCCGGCGATGCGGGCGACGCCATGCGCCCATCGCCGTACCTGGTGCTGCTCGTCGACAGGTTCGAAGGATTTCTGGCCGCCTTTGAGGACGTCGACGGAGGGATACTCGTCGACCAGCTTCTGCGGCTGTTGCGCGAAGGTCAGGCGGTGGGCCTACGAGTGATCATCACTACCGATCGACGAGGGTTGATCGGGCGGCTGGCGTCGCTCGTCGACGAACGACTACTCCTGCGGATGGCCGACCCTTCCGACTACGCGCTCGCTGGCCTGTCCCCCTTCGACATGCCCGGGACGCTGTCCGCCGGACGTGGGGTCGCGGTCGGAGGCCGGTTCCCCAGTCCCGTGGAGACACAGATCGCGCTGCTCGACGCGGACCCCACAGGCCAGGCTCAGGTTGCGGCACTGCAGGCGGTGGGCTCTCGGGCGATGTCCCAGGCGGGCCGATCTGTGGAGGTGTCGCGAAGGCCGCCGGAGCGCTTCGATCGTCGTCCCTTCCGGATCGACGCGCTGCCCTCCCTCGTCACATCCGAGCAGATGGAACGCGCGCCCGGGCGGTCGCGGAGATCCGCGGCGGCGGCCATGCGCCCAGAAAATCGATCTTCGCTGCACGTGCCGATCGGAATCGGAGGGGACGAGCTGGAGATCGTCGAGGTAGATCTGGATACCGACGGCCCCGGTTTCATGATCAGTGGCCCGCCACGGTCCGGGCGCAGTTGCGTTCTACTCACGCTGGCGTTGTCACTCCTCACCGATGGTGCCCGAATCGTCGCGTTGACGCCGCGTCCGTCTCCCCTTCGTTCCCTCGCCCACCGGCCCGGCGTCGTCGCCGTCCTGGACGGGACCATGAACCTCGTGGAGGAGGCGGGAAGCGACGGCACCTGCCGTCGCGGCGGCCGCGGGCGGGGGGAGTCAGCCGTCACGCCGGAGACCCGTCGGACCGACACCATCCGGTCGCTGACCGACCTGCCAACCGGCCTGTCAGGGGACGAACCTCTGGTCGTCCTCGTCGACGACGCCGAGCTGGTCGGTGAACGGGCCGCGGCCGAGCTGGCGGCCTTCTGGCAGGCCGCACGCGACGGCGACGGCGTGTTGATCGTCGCCGGTACGACCGAGGAGCTGCTGGGCCAGTACCGCGGATTCCTCGTCGACGTCCGCCGCGGTGGGTACGGGCTGCTCCTGGCCCCGGGGCGGCCGAGCGACGGCGAACTGCTCGGAGTCCGGCTGTCCCGCACGATCGGCGGCCCCGCGCCTCCAGGTCGCGGGGTGCTGGTGCGCCGCGGAGCCGTCCTTCCCGTCCAGGTCGCCTGTCCCCCGATATCCGACCTGCTCGCGTCCCCCTCTGCTCGAGTCCCGAGAGGAACAATGCCGTGCGAACCGTGACCACACCGGCGGCCCAACAGGCGGCCGGGCGGATGAGCCGACAGCTACCCGATCTGCAGGCAACCACGACAAATCTGATCAATCATGGCAACACGTTGGCGGACCCGCGAAACTGGGAGGGCCCGAAGGCGCAGGTTTTTCGTGCTCAGGTCTGGCCGGAGGTGCAGAGCGCGCTGACCGACCTGCGGACGAACCTCGCCGAGCTCGCCCGCGGCATCACCGAGATCAACCGCCGAACCGCCGCGGCCGGAAGCTGACGGACCACCCCCGGGACCGCCCCTCCCGGGACCACTGTCCGCCGCGCCGTTCGCTCTCTTCCATCTCTTCCATGCCATCGAGGCGCTTTGCCGCCGAGACGGCCGTCCAGATCCCCGCCACCGGAGCACACTATGACCCAGCCGTCCGATGTCACCGTCCGTAGCACGCCACAAGCCGTGACCGCTATCGCCGATCTCACCACGATCATCAACGGCCCGCTGCTCACCCATTTCGACGAGCTCCGCGCCGCGGCGAAGGTACTGATCGACCCGGAGAACTGGGACGGTCGTAGCGCGGTCGATTTCCGGACCACCGTCTGGCCGGGATACGACCGGACCCTCACCGAACTGCACACCCAGCTGGATCAGCTACGTGCGCGGCTCGCCGAGATTCAGAACGAGATCCAGAGTGCCGGATGACCGGGCCAGTCCGGGGTCGGTCCGGCCTCGGTGTGGCCAGCGCCGGTGTTCCGCGGATACGGGAATGGACAAGGTAGTCGATCGAAGGTAGGCCTGCCCTGGTACGCCGCGACACTGGACACTTTTGGAGGTAACTCAACGTAAGAATAAATTTGAACATTTAGTACTAGAATGGCATTAGATGCCCACCTTGGGTAATAAACTGTGGATCTTTCATCTCGAAATTTCCTCTACGCGACCGCACTGGTACGATTACAACGAGTTTGTCCCTCTGTCGCCGTCCAGGCACAGCAGCGCGAGGAGGCCGGGTGCTCACTGCACGGGATCGGCGTGCGGACATCCAGGCAGTTCGGCGCCGCTCTCACGAGTCCCCTCGGCTCGCCCCGGTCCAGAGCCTGGAGCGCCGGCATCCACGGCGGAGACATGCCGTCGACCGGATCCAGGTAATGGTCACAAGAAGGTCAGGGAACTGCTGCTTCGCCCTGGAAACCGGTCTCCAGCGACCTAGCATGAGCGCCACGCAACCGGGCACGAGGCCGTGCCCGGCGTGCCCATGCGCCCGACCCTGCGCCTGATCGGGGAGGTTCATGTCCACGCCGCTCCCGCCACCATCGACACCACTTCGATCCGCGCGGCCGTCCTCGCCGCCGGCATCGATGGCGTCCGCCTCTCCGGCGGCGGCACCGCGGTCACGACGGCGGCTTCCGCGTGCTGGCACCCCTCCCCATCGGATGGTCGATGACAGGCCCGGGAGTGTGCCGGCCCGCCAGCCGGTGCCGGTGGTCTCCGCGGAGCTGCGGTCTCGGGAACGGCTGCGCGCCGCCGGGGCCATCGCTGCGATCGCCGGTGTCGTCCTCGGCGTCCCGGTCGTACTGATCCTGGTACTGGGTCCACCGCTCCAGAGCGGGGACGGGGCCGGCGCGGTCGTCCGAGCCATCCTGTCCCTGCTCTTCTGGGCCGCCTGGCTGCACTTCACCGCCTGTCTCATCGCGGAATGCCGGGCCGAGCTGCGCGGTACCGGCCTCGCCCCGCGGATACCGCTGGGCGGCGCCCCCCAGAACCTCGCCCGCCGTCTCGTCGCCACATCCGTGTTGTTCTCCGGGACGACGATTCTGGTCGCCCCGATGACATACGCCCGGGCCCCCGCCGTTCCGCCTGCGCCCGGCCGGATGGGGACGGCGATGCCGGTATCGACGACCTCGGCGGCCCTGCTCGCTCCGCGGCCGGCTCCGGACGACAGGGCGCCCGCGCTCACGAGGGGTGATCGGGCTCCGGTGGCCACGCCAACGGATCCCGGCGCCGGCACACCGACCCGGCTGACCTGGCCGTCACGGTCGGAACCGGGGACCGGGCCGGCTGGCCCGGCTGGCCGCATGACACCGCGCGTCTGCCACGCCGAGTTGATCAGTCCGATCGCGGACCCGAACGGCCGGCTCGCGCCCAACGGGCGCGTGATGAAGCTCTACGAGGTGCGACCTGCCGAGGGGCGCCACCACGACACCCTCTGGGGCATCGCGGAGCGCTTCCTCGGTGATGGTCTACGGTATCGGGAAATCTTCGACCTCAACGAGGGTCGCGCCCAGCCGGACGGCCGCACGCTGTCCAAGCCATCGCTCATCCATGCCGGCTGGCTGCTGCTGCTGCCCGCCGACGCGCAGGGCGAGGGCCTGCAGGTACTGCATGTGCCGGGCTCCGTCCCGGGATGGCCTGCCACCGAAATGGGTACCGCGCCCCCCGCCCCCGGCGGCTACGACCTCGCTGACCTCGACAACCACGGACCCGGCAACCCCGGCCTCGATGATCCAGAACCCAGCTATCCCGATTTCGAAGACCCCGAGCCGGGGGACGGCGACGGTCGTCTCGGCACCTCTCGTGCGCTGGCGGTCCTGGATGACGCGGCCGCGGTCGTCTCGGCGCAGCACACCGCGGTGGTCACCGGTGGCCCCGCTACACCCAGCCTTCTCGCGTCCGACTCCTTCGGACCGTCCTCTCAGGGTCTACTGGGGATAGCAGCCGCCAGCCTGCTCGCCGCCGGAGTCATGGTGGCGTTGTCCACACGCCGGTCGGGGCCGGCGAGCCCCCCAGAGGACGAGACAGAGCGCGCGCTGCTCCTAGCCGCCGACACGGATGCCGCCCGATTTGTCGACCGCTCACTGCGCGTTCTGTCTGCCGGCCTGACCGATCTGGGACGTCTGCTTCCCCCGGTGTACGCGGCGATCCTCACCGACGACCTGCTGATCCTGCACATGGCACCCGCGGAGGAGGAGCCTCCACCGCTCCCATGGACCGTGGGCGAGGCGCCCGGGTCATGGCGGATCGAGCGGATGCC
This sequence comes from Frankia sp. CeRuru1, assembly GCF_977966315.1. Taxonomy (NCBI): domain Bacteria; kingdom Bacillati; phylum Actinomycetota; class Actinomycetes; order Frankiales; family Frankiaceae; genus Frankia; species Frankia sp. CeRuru1. The sequence continues at coordinate 655 of NZ_CDWWEW010000255.1, read as the reverse complement.
CGGTCTGCCCGGTGACCAGCCGGCCCAGATGATCGCCCAGATGACGGCCGGCGTGCCGGCTCCGTTCCCGGCCCTCGTCACCTTCGGCCGGGACGACGCCGGGTCACGCATTCTCGTCGACCTGGAAGGCGCTCCGGGCATCATCAGCCTGATCGGCGACCTGGACATCGCGACGGAGGTCGCGATCGCCGTGGCGATCGAGCTGGGAACCAACGTGTGGTCGGATGATCTGCGGGTCTGTCTGGTGGGTTTTCCGGCCGACACCGGAGCCGACCTGACGACGATCGCACCCGCACGGGTCTGGACAGCAGACGACCTGAGCGCCGTCCTCGACGAACTCGCCGGACCGGAGGACGACGCCGGTCGCACCGGCACCGATCCGGCACCGGCAGACCCGCCGACCGTCACCGCGGGCGGCCGCGATCGGGTCACCGGCAATCCACGGGCGCTGGCACCCGATCTGCTCATTCTCGCGGCCCCTCCCGCAGCCGCCGACATCGCCCGGTTGACCAGGATGGCGAACGGGCGGGACGACGCCGTGGGAGTCCTCGCCGTCGGCGACACCCCGGCCGCCCGCTGGCGCTTCACGGTCGGGTCGGACCGCCGCGTGTCCCTCGGCGTTCTCGGCGTCCAGGTACGGGCGCAGGCTCTGAGC
>NZ_CDWWEW010000254.1:5167-7685 GCF_977966315.1 Frankia sp. CeRuru1 | reverse complement strand
GAGGGCTTCGCCTCCGGGGAACTCGAGAAGCGGTTGTCCGAGGAGGGCATCGAGCTGCTCCGGCCGCATCGTAAGGACGAGAAGGTGCGGCCCGGGGAGTCGCTGCTCAAGAGCGTCCGGCAGCTGATCGAGTCGGTCAACGACACCCTCAAGGGGCGGCTTGACCTGGAAGAACACGGTGGACGGACCTACGAGGGCATCGGGATCCGGGTCGCCCAGCGGGTCATGGCCCTGGCCGCTGGGCTCTGGCACAACCACAAGACCGGCGCGCCGGTGATCCGCTCATTGATCGCCTACGATCACTGACCCTCAGGAATCACTCGTCTAGCTGTGAAGTGCGGCCTGGCGACCGGGCCGACGCTCCCGCGTTGGCCGGCCTGCCGTGGGATCCCGGGGGAGTGGACCGGACCGTCCACCGTGCCAGTCGACGAGGTCCTGGCGTCGCGGGGCGCCGAGCCGACGCGGACGTCGCGTGCCGCGGATCCGTCGACACCGATATGAATATCGTTTTCATTAACTGTTAGTGTGTCGATATGGAAAGATCCTTCCGAAGGTGGCTGATCCTGGGCGGCGCTGTGGTGCTGGCCGCCGCCCTGTCGGCCGCGTGTGGCGATGACAACGAGGGGACCACGCCTGGTGGTGCCGCCGGCCGGCTTCCGGTCGTGGCGAACTTCTATCCCGTGCAGTTCCTCGCCGAGCGGGTCGGGGGAGACCGGGTGACGGTCACCACGCTGACCCCGCCGGGCACCGAGCCGCACGACCTGGCGCTGGACGCCCGCGGCGCCGCGGCGCTGGCGGACGCCGAGGTCCTGTTCTATCTCGGGGCCGGCTTCCAGCCCGACGTGGAGAAGGCCGTCGCGGAACTACCTGACACGGTGGTGCGACGGGACCTGCTCGAGGCGCCCGGAGCCGAACTGATGCCGGCGACGGCGGACTCGCATGAGGACTCGCACGAAGAGTCCGATGGCGGCGCGGACTCGCACGAGGCGACGGGGGACGAGGACCCGCACGTGTGGCTCGACCCGGTGCGGATGAAGGCCCTGGCCGGCACGGTCGCCGAGGCCTACGCCGAGGCCGACCCCGAGGGCGCCGAGGTGTACCGGGCGAACCTGGCCGCGCTCGGGGACGATCTCGACGTCCTGCACGGAGACCTGAAGGCGGACCTGACGGGCTGCTCCCAGACCGAGATCGTGACGTCCCACGCGGCGTTCGGCTATCTGGCGGACCGCTACGGCCTCGAGCAGATCCCGATCGCGGGCATCTCGCCGGAGGCGGAGCCGGACGCCCGGACCCTGGGCGAGATCACGGACACCGCCCGGGAGGCGGGGGTGCGAACCGTGTTCTTCGAGGAGGCGCTGCCGCCTGATCTGTCCGAGACGGTAGCCGCGGCCATCGGCGCGAAAGTTGACCTGCTCGCCGCGCTCGAGTTCGACCCCCGCGAGGAGCTGGGTGCCGACCAGGACTACCTGACCGTGATGCGGGGCAATGGCGACCGCCTGCACACCGGCCTGGAGTGCGGGTGAAGCGGTCCGGCGGGGGCCCGCCGTGCTGGAGGCCCGGGGGTCACCGTGCGGTACGGTCGGGTGACCGCGCTGGAGAACGTCGACCTCGCCCTCGCCTCGACGGAACTGGTCGCGCTGGTGGGCCGCAACGGCGCCGGAAAGTCGAGCCTGCTGCGCGCGCTGGCGGGGCTGACGCCACACGACGGGACGGTCGTTCACCACACCGAGGCGTGCCGTCACGGACGTGCCAGGGTCGAGGTGGCTTTCGTCCCGCAGCGGGCGGCGCCACGCTGGGACCTGCCGGTCTCCGTCCGCCAAGTGGTGGCGACCGGGCGGCTCTCGGCGCGGCGCTGGTGGCGCCGGCTGGACGCGGCCGACCAGACGGCGGTCGACGCGGCCCTGGCGCGGCTGGATCTGGCCCCGCTCGCGGACCGGCCGGTGGGAGAGCTGTCCGGCGGGCAGGCGCAGCGGGTCCTGCTGGCCCGCGCGTTGGCGCAGGAACCGGACGTGCTCCTGCTCGACGAGCCCTGCGAAGGGCTGGACAGCGCGAGCGAGCAGGCCCTGTTGGCCACGCTCGGTGAGCTCGCCGCGGCGGGGATCGCCGTCTGCTGCGCGCTACACCAGCTGCGCCTGGCGCGCGAGGTGTTCGACCGGGCGGTGGTCATCGACCGAACAGTGCTCGCCGACGGGCCGGCCCGCGATGTGCTGCCCGCCGTCCACGACCAGTTCGCCGTCCAGGGCCTGCCTGCCGTCGAAGGCCTGCCTGCCGCCCAGAGCCCGCTCGTCGTGCGGGGAGGGCTGTCGTGAGCGGCGCGTTCGCCCTCGGCTGGTTGACCGAGCCGTTCGACTACCCGTTCATGCGACGTGCCCTGGTGGCCACGCTTGCCGTCGGGGTCGCGGCGCCGGTCGCGGGGGTCTGGGCGACCCAGCGCAGGCTCGTCTACCTGACCGACGCGATGAGCCATGCCGTTCTCGCCGGCGTCGCGGGCGCCGCTCTGCTCGGCACCTCGCTGCTC
>NZ_CDWWEW010000254.1:0-4884 GCF_977966315.1 Frankia sp. CeRuru1 | reverse complement strand
CTCGGGTCACGCCCGTACCCTCGGCGTGCGGATCGGGCTGGTCGACACCGCGCTCATCGTCGGGCTCGGCCTCGTCGTCGTCCTCGGCCTGACCACCGTGGGCGTTCTCATGGCGCTGACCCTGTGCATCGCCCCGGCCGTCGCCGCCCGGCTGCTGTCCAGCCGCCTGCGCGGGGTCCTTTTCCTCTCCGCGGGCCTCGGTGCCGCGGCCGGCCTGGCGGGTCTCCTGGCCAGCTACCACCTCACCCTGCCCGCGGGCCCGGCCCTGCTGGCAGCCATCCCGCCCGACGCGCGGCGCGGTCGCTTCGATGACGGTTTCGGCACTCTGCTGAACGGAAGGCCGCCGCTGGAGCCGTCGCACGGTGTGGCGGTTGTCCACTTCGCCGCGCGCCGTCCGTTCCACCCGATGCGCCTGCATGGCGCCCTGGACGTGCTGCTCGACGGTGTCGTGCGTACCCGTGGCCGGTTGTGGGTCGTCAGTCAGCCGGACAGGGCGCTGTGGCTGGAATCGGCGGCGGTGGGCTGACGATCGGCAGCCTCGGGTCGTGGCTCACCGCTGTGAGTGACTGGTCGCAGGCCCCGCCTGCCTGCCTTGTGGAGGGTTCGACGAGCCGGGACCGCCGCCCCGGCGAACGCGGGCAGGAGGTGGTCGTGATCACCCTGACCGCGCCACCCGAAGCGATCATCACCGCCCTGAGTGAGGCGCTGGTGACCGACGAGGAACTGGAACTGGCCGGCGAACTGGATTTCGTCGACCCGTTCATCGAGTCGTACGACGAGATGGAGGAGCTGTGAAAAAGGATATACACCCCGACTACCATCCGGTTGTCTTCCAGGACCGATCGACCGGAAAGGCCTTTCTGACCCGGTCCACGGCCACGTCGGACCGCACGATCGACTGGGAGGACGGCAACGTCTACCCGCTCATCGCGGTCGACATCACAGCCGATTCGCATCCGTTCTGGACGGGTGACCAACGGGTGATCGACACCGCGGGCCGCGTCGAGAAGTTCAACCGCCGCTATGGAAAGAGGAGCCGCTGACATGGCCGTCCCCAAACGCAGGACCTCCCGCAGCAACACCCGGCACCGTCGCGCCCAGTGGAAGGCCGTGGCGCCCGACCTGGTTCCGGTGACCACCCCCGACGGCCGCACGCTTCGGGTGCCCCGTCGGCTCGTCGCCGCCTACAAGCGCGGGCTGCTGTGACCACTGGGGAAACCTGACGCCGGTCCCCGGCCGCGCCTGCCGTACGCGAGCGGGCCCATCACAGGGGTGCCCACTTCTGCCTGCGGCAGCGAAGCTGGACCAGGCCAGGTGACTGGCTGTGGCCTTTTCCCCCCGGGCTGGCCTGGTGTGGTCGTCGGGCGCCTATCGTCGAGCGCGCGTTAGGCTCCTGCCGGGGGTTGGGTGCATCGGCCTGGTCGGCTCGGCCGGCACGCCGGTGGCGCGGCCGGCTGATCTAAATGAAAACGGGTATCGTTGCGACGTCGCTGGAGCACAGCAAGGTCGCCATGGTCAAGGAGTGCCGCGCGTGAAGATTGCTTTTGTTGGCAAAGGTGGCAGTGGGAAGACCACGTTGTCTGCCCTGTTCTGTCGGCATCTGGCTGCGTCCGGGCATTCGGTTCTGGCGATCGACGGGGACATCAACCAGCATCTGGGTGCCGCGTTGGGGATTGCCGATGACGTGGTGCCGCCACCGATGGGCGAACATCTCGTCGAGATCAAGGACTATCTGCGGGGCGACAATCCCCGTATCCCGTCGGCGGAGGTGATGGTGAAGACGAGCCCGCCGGGGGCGGGTTCGCGCCTGCTCGGTATGGGGGATCCGCTCTGGTCGCGGTTCGGTTTGGATGTGGGGGGTGTGCGCCTGCTCGCCACGGGGGCGTTCGCCGAGGAGGATCTCGGAGTGGCGTGTTTCCATTCCAAACTGGGCGCCGTGGAGCTGTTGCTCAACCATCTGCAGGACGGCCCCGGCGAGTATGTGGTGGTGGATATGACGGCGGGAGCCGACGCGTTCGCGTCGGGATTGTTTACCCGGTTTGACCGGACGTTTCTGGTGTGTGAGCCGACACGGAAGGCGGTGGCGGTTCACCGTCAGTACCAGGGATATTCGGCGGAGTTCGAGGTGGCTTTGTCGGTGGTGGGGAACAAAGTCACCGACGTCGGGGATGCGGAGTTTCTGCGCCGCGAGGTCGGCGCGGATCTGTTGGCGTGGGTGGGCCAGTCGGCACCGGTGCGGGCCATGGAGCAGGGGCGCGCGTTCGCCATCGACGATCTTGACTCGGCGGATCGCGCGGTGCTGGATCAGATGAAGGCGGTGGTGGACGCGACGGTGCGGGATCCGGATCGCTTCCTCGCGCAGATGCATCAGATGCATCTGCGCAACGCGTCGGCGTGGGCGAACACCGCGGTGGGGGCGGATCTGGCCGGCCAGATCGATCCTGACTTCCGCTTTGGGGCCGACCTGGTGCCAGCCGCACGCCACGGCTTGGGCGTGGCCGCCGGTGCACGAGGGGGAGCGGGCTGATCTCCGGGGAGGCCGCGCGGGAGCCGCGCGGCCTCCCCGGCCGCCGAGCCGCCTTCCAGTGGTCAGGACCCACGTCGCGCCCGCCCGCCGCATCGGCTGCGCGTTGCGGCAAGTGCCGGTGCTGGCGGATTCAGGCGCGGCGGAGAGCGATGACGTTGTCCGCGACCGTCGCTGTCGTGTGTCCGTCCGGGCCAGTGGCGGTGCGGTGGATCCGCTCGCAGCGTGCGGTGAACCACTCGGCGGGGTCCAGGCCGAGCTCGTGGAGCGTCTGGCGGGGGGTGGGGAAGTCCGCGGGGTCTCGCTGCTGCCAGGACCAGGGCGCCGACGACGCGTGGTCGATGAGGAGGAAATAGCCGCCTGGTGCGACCTGGGCGGCTGCCTGATGCAGGACGCCACTGCGGTTGATCTCGACGGGGCTGTGGAAGGCGTTGGGGAGCCTCGCTGGTCCTGGGTCATTGCTGCCCTGGTAGTGGGGTTGCCAGAATTGTTCGCTGGGGGAGGCGTCGTCGATAGCCGTATGGTGGCCTTCGTCACCGCCCGATGCCGAGCTCATCGTGGCCGGGTGGAATAGGGGAGAAGTGCCATCTCTCGCGCGTTCTTGATCGCGCGAGCGACTTCCCGATGCTGTTTCGGCGTGAGTCCCGTGATGCGGCGGGTGCGGCGGTTCTTGGTTGTGATGTAGGTGAAACCGGTCCCCGCGGTCGACCGGAGCTTGATCTTCTGGCGGGCCTCGTTACGGGCCATCAGACCTTCACTCCCTGGGCACGCAGCCGGCGCACGATCGCCTCAATCCCAAGCTTGTCGACCGTCTTGATGCCCTTGGCGGACAGGGTCAGGGTCACCCGTCGGTTCTCGCTGGGCAGCCAGTAGGTCTTCTTCTGGATGTTGGGGTTCCAGCGGCGCCGGGTGCGGACATGCGAGTGGCTCACCCGCATGCCGAACCCGGGCTTGCGCCCCGTCACCTGGCAGTGCGCCGACATATGCGTTCTCCTGGTCTGCGGAGGGTCGGGGGCTGGTAGGGCCTGCGCTCGAACGGACCCGTCGCGCGCAGTGCGCGCAGCAGTACCGTCAGCTCGCTCCGGCTGATCTGGTGTTGCCCGACAGGTCTCCTGCGGCCGTTCATCGACCCGCCCGCTGCTGGTAGTGATGGAAGTACATCATCCGTAATGAAAATCGTTTTCATCATGCCCGAGAGGTGGTCCCGATGTCCAGCGGTGGTGGGTCGATCCCGCATGTCGGCCGTGGTGGTGCGCCCGCTCGGAGGGGGCGTGGGCTCGGGTTGGCCTCGGGTGTGACGGTGCGTCGCGGCTCGCGGGGGAGGTCTGGCTCGCGGGCTTGGCGCCGGTCGTTACTGTAATGACAATCGCTACCAGTAATGGAGGTGGGGTCATGACGTGGCGCACGGGCGAACGAGTGGATGACTCCGACAGGACGGGCGCGGACGCTTCCGGCGGCGTCGACCTCGGGCCCGTCGCCGAGACGCTGCTCATTCCGCTTTACGGTCGGGCGGAGCTCACGCGGCGCGGTGAGCGCCTGGTGGCCGATCCGAGGGCGGTCGAGCTCGTGGCGGCGATCGACTACGACTTCGCCCGGTTCGAGGGGCTGCCCAGCCTGGTCGGCGCCGCCTGGCGGACGGCGGTGTTCGACCACTGGGTCGAGGCGTGGCTTGACCGTCACCCCGCCGGGACGGTGGTCGAGATCGGCGTCGGTCTCAACACCCGCTATGAGCGGGTCGCGGCCGGCCGGGGCCGCTGGATCGAGCTGGACCTCCCGGACGCGATGGCGTTGCGCCGGCGATACTTCGCCGACGACGAGCGCCGCCGCTCCGTCGCCGCGTCGGTGCTCGATGACGGCTGGCTCGACCTGGCGGCGGATACCGGGCCGGGGCCGTGGCTGTTCGTCGCGGAGGCGGTGCTGGGCTTCCTCGACGCCGACGAGGTGCACGGGGTTCTCGACCGCATCGCGCGGCGGCTGCCCGGCAGCACCGTCGCGTTCGACAGCTGGGGCGCCTGGATGCGGGAGCACCAGGAGGAGCACGACGCGATGAGCAAGGTCTCCGCCCGGGTGCGGTGGTTCTGCGACGAGCCCGCGGATCTCGCCGGCCCGGTCCGCGGGTTCGATCTGGTGGAGTCGGTGCGGCTGACCGAGGCCCCGCAAGCCGTGCTCGAGCGCCTGCCAGAGGACGTCACCGCGAGCCTGCCCACGCTGCGCACGGAGCCGCAGGTGCTCGACTACCGGCTGAACCTGGCCACGGTCGGTGCCGCGTGAGCACCGATCCGCGTGTCCCGGTCACCGTCCTGTCCGGCTTCCTCGGCGCGGGCAAGACCACGCTGCTCAACCACGTGCTCGCCAACCGC
>NZ_CDWWEW010000253.1:3985-7843 GCF_977966315.1 Frankia sp. CeRuru1 | reverse complement strand
AGCCATCAACCCCGGTGTAGCCATCAGCCCCGGTTCGGCGGGCGTCAAGCCAGAACCACCGCGCACCGCCACAGCAGGACCGACCGCGGCTGTCCGGCCGGCCCTGCCTGGGCCTCGACCTCGACCCGCAACCACGCGAGCCCACCCCCGGCAGCGAGTGCCTGGGTGGACTCCACGGTGACTGTGCTGCTCAGCGAGTCACCTTCGTAGACCGGGCCGGTATGATCGCACCCGTCCCAGCCGGCGACCGTGACGATGTTGGGCAGTGCACGGCAGACCTGGGCTAGCGCCAGGCCGATGGTGTGCCCGCCATATACCAGACGCCGCCCGCCCGCGGCGATCTCGTCGTGATGCACGGTGGCGATGTTGAGCGTGAGCCGGGCCAGTTCAGGCGCCGAGGACACCACGTCGGCGCCAACCACCCGCCAGCGGCGGCCGACCGCGATATCGGCGAAATGCTCGCCGCCGCGCACCTGCTCGCGGAAGACGTCGAGCCGCCACGGCTCGACCGCGGCCACGAAGTCCGCCGGGGAGGGGTGTACACCGACCTCGTCGAGGTCATCGTGGTGACCGGTGTCCGCGTCGAGATCGGCCAGGGGCAGCATCGCGCAGCGCCAGAAATCCAGCACGGGTCGCAGCTGCTGATCCACCGTACGGACCCGCAGGACCGCCAGCCCGGTCGGACGGCGCCCCGGCCTGGGCCGGTTCTGCCGCAACCCGACGACCTCCGTGGTGGTGGACAACGTGTCGGCGATCGCCGGGAACCGACGGAACACGAAACCCCGGTAGAACAGGTTGGCCCGCACGTGCTGCGTCGCCAGCGTCGACTGCCCGATCGCGATATCCCACACCAGTGCGGGATGAGCAACCGGGCACCGCCCGGCCACGGCGCGGGCCAAGCCGTCGTCCAGGGGCAGCCGCAAACGATCGCCCACGATCGCCTGATGCATCGCCGCGTGCCCGCTGCTCAACGTGACCGACGGCGCGGCGTCGAACACGTGCCCGACCGCCAGGTGTTCGAAGTACGGACCCTGCGCCGAGACGAGCGGGCTGGCAGCCCCCGCTGTCGACCTGCCGCCGCCCACCGCTCGGCTCCTCCCTGCCTGCCGCCACTGCCTGTCACCGATCACTATTGGCCGTACATTATCTTTTAGGCGGGCAGGTGCGCCGCGGGCAGGTGCGCCGCAGACACGGGCGACCCAGGCACGGGCGACCCAGGTGTGAAACCGGGCGATCCAGGTGTGGCCCCGCGCTGGCGAGAGTCGGGAGTTGTGGATGGAATCGACCGCCGAGACGTTGGCCCGGTGGGCGCACGACTATGTGCCGAGTGCCGCGGACCTCGACCTGGCGCAGCGCTCACTGCTCGACACGATGGCTGTCACGCTCGCCGCCCGGCAGGACGATCTGGTGGCGCTGTCGGCCGGGTTGCCGGACGCGGCGCGCTGGGCGGCGGTCGGGCACGTCCTGGATTTCGACGACCTGCACCTGGAGTCCACCACCCACATCAGCGTGGTGTGCGTCCCCGCGACGCTGGCCGTCGGCGGGGACGCCCGCGCCTACCTGGCGGGAGCCGGGATGATGGCGCGGCTCGGGGCGGCGCTGGGCTGGTCGCACTATGCCGGCGGCTGGCACGCCACCTGTACGGCCGGGGCGCCGGCCGCCGCCGTGTCCGCATCGGTGGCGCTGGGCCTGTCGACCGAGCAGATCGCCACGGCGATCGCACTCTCGGTTCCCGCGGCCGGCGGGGTGCAGCGGGCATTCGGTTCCGCCGGCAAGTCCCTGCAGGTCGGCTTCGCCGCCGACGCGGGAGTTCGGGCGGCGAGGCTGGCCGCCGTCGGCGCCACCGCGGATCCGACCGCGCTGGACGCATGGCTACGACTGGTCGGCGGCGACCCGGACCGCATCGACGTGACCGGCCCGGCGGTGCCCGGCGGGCTGGCGATCAAGATTTTTCCCTGCTGCTACGCACTGCAACGCCCGATCAGCGCACTGCGCGAGCACCTGCCTGCCGACGCCGTCGCCTCGGGCATCACCGCGATCGAGGTGAGCACACCCGCGGGCGCGGTACAGCCGCTGATCCACCATCGGCCCCGCACCGGGCTGCAGGGGAAGTTCAGCCTGGAATATGCCATCGCCGCCGCGCTGCTGGACCCCCATCCCGGCTTCGGGAGCTTCACCGACCTCGCCGTGACCCGACCCGAAGCCCAGCGCCTGCTCCAGCTCGTAGCCGTCACCGAGACCCCCGGCGGTGACGGGCTGCTCTCCGGCCGCATCGACATCACGCTCACCCTCAGCGGTGGCGCCCGGTACTCGGTGAGCCAGCGGCTGCCACCCGGGTCGCCCGGGCGGCCACCTTCGGATCAGGACCTGCGCGCCAAGATCGCCGACTGTGGCCCCGACGTTCCCGCGCTGCTGACCGGACTGGACTGGGCGCGTGCCGCGACGCTGCTGGCAGACCACCTGCCTGGCCCCCCGCCTGGCGCTCCTGCCGCCCGCACGGGCGGACTGGACGGACTGGACGGACTGGACGGACAAGGATCGGCGTGACATGATCGAGCACCAGCAGCACCGCCCCGAGTCGGGCACGACGCCGGGCGCCGCGCCGCGATCCTCCTCGCAGCGCTCCCCCTCGCCGCACGTCCCGCTGCCGTTGGCCGGGGTGACCGTGGTCAGCCTGGAGCAGGCCGTCGCGGCCCCGTTCGCCACCCGCCAGCTGGCTGATTTCGGCGCGCGGGTCATCAAGATCGAACGGCCCGACGGCGGCGACTTCGCCCGCCGCTACGACGTGTCGGTGCACGGCCAGTCGAGCTACTTCGTGTGGCTCAACCGCTCCAAGGAATCCCTCACCCTGGACGTGAAGACCACCGAGGGGCGCGCGGTTCTGGAGGAGCTGCTGACCGAGGCCGACGTGCTGGTGCAGAACCTCGGCCCCGGCGCCGCCGCTCGCCTCGGCCTCGACGCCTCGGCCCTGGCCGACCGGCACCCTCGGGTGATCCCCTGCACGATCTCCGGCTACGGCACCGACGGGCCCTGGGCCGACCGGAAAGCCTACGACCTGCTCGTGCAGTGTGAGACCGGCCTCGTGTCGCTGACCGGTAGCCCGGACCAGATGGCGAAGGCCGGGATCTCGGTCGCCGACATCGCCGCCGGCATGTACGCCTACACCGGCATCCTCACTGCCCTCTACCGGCGCGCCACCACGGGGGCGGTCTCCACGGTCGAGGTGTCGTTGTTCGAGGCCCTCGCCGAGTGGATGGGTTCACCGGCCTACTACACCCGGTACGGCGGGCGGCAACCGGCACGGGTCGGCGCTCAGCACGCCACCATCGCCCCCTACGGCCCGTTCACCACCGCCGAGGACCAGACGGTGCTGCTGGCCATCCAGAACGAACGCGAATGGCACGCCTTCTGCCGGATCGTGCTCGACGACCCGGCCCTGGCCGAGGACCACCGCTTCGCGACCAACTCCGCGCGCGTCGCCCACCGCGACGCCCTCAACGGGGTGATCGCGGACCGATTCGCCGCGCTCGATACCGGCACAGTGCTGGCGTTGCTGGCCAAAGCCGGTATCGCCAACGCCCGGCTGAACTCCGTCGCCCACTTCCTCGACCACCCCGTCTTGACTGGCCGCGACCGGTGGCGCACCGTCGCCACCCCCGGCGGCGACATCGGCGCCCTCCTGCCCCCGGCCACCCTCACCGACCTGGACCCGGTGATGAACCCCGTTCCCGCCCTCGGCGAACACACCGACGCCATCCTGCGCAGCCTGGGCCGCACCGATACCGCCATCGCCGCGCTCCGTGCCGACGGCGTCCTCTGACCTCCGCCGACCCCCGGCCCCCCTTCAAAGAGGACCCA
>NZ_CDWWEW010000253.1:0-3591 GCF_977966315.1 Frankia sp. CeRuru1 | reverse complement strand
AAAGAGGACCCAGCGTGAGTACCCTGACCGCGGAAGAACAAGCCATCGTCGACACCGTGCGCGACTTCGTCGATCGGGAGGTCCGCCCGGTCGCCCGGGACCTGGAACACGCCAACGACTATCCCGAGAAGCTCATCGAGCAGATGAAAAAGCTCGGCATCTTCGGCCTGGCCATTCCGGAACCCTACGGCGAGGTTGCCGTCTCCACCCCCTGCTACGTCCAGGTCACCGAGCAGCTCGCCCGCGGCTGGATGAGCCTGGCCGGCGCGATGGGTGGCCACACCGTCGTCTCCACGCTCATCCTCACCTTCGGCACCGAGCAGCAGAAGCAGCGTTATCTGCCCGCACTGGCCAGCGGTGAGATCCGCGCCACGATGGCGTTGACCGAACCCGGCGGCGGTTCCGACCTGCAGGCCCTCACTACCAGCGCCCGCCGCGCCGGTGAGCACTACGTGGTCAACGGGTCGAAGACGTGGATCACCAACGCCCGCCGCTCCCAACTGATCGCGCTGCTGTGCAGGACCGATCCGAAAGCCGAGCCCAGGCACAAGGGCATCGGCATCCTGCTGGTCGAACCCGGCGACGGGTTCACCGTGTCCAAAGACCTGCCAAAACTCGGCTACAAGGGCGTCGAAAGCTGTGAACTGTCCTTCGATGACTACCATGCCCCCGTCGATACGCTGCTCGGCGGCGAGGAAGGCCGCGGATTCGCGCAGATTATGAAGGGCCTGGAGATCGGCCGGATCCAGGTCGCCGCCCGCGCCCTCGGTGTCGCCCGCGCCGCGCTGGACGACGCGCTGCGTTACGCCCAGGAACGCGAGGCCTTCGGCAAGCCGATCTGGAAACACCAGTCCATCGGCAACTATCTCGCCGACATGGCCACCAAGTACACCGCTGCCCGCCAGCTCGTCCTCCTGGCCGCCGACCGCTACGACGCCGGCGAGCGATGCGACCTGGAAGCCGGGATGGCCAAGCTGTTCGCCTCGGAAACCGCAATGGAGATCGCGCTCAACGCGGTCCGGGTACACGGCGGCTACGGCTACTCCACTGAGTTCGACGTCGAACGCTACTTCCGCGACGCCCCACTCATGATCATCGGCGAAGGCACCAACGAGATCCAACGCAACGTCATCGCCGCCCAGCTCATCGCCCGAGGGGGAATCACCGTTGCATGAGAGCGCTGGATAGCGCTGTTCATGCCGCCTCGCCTCTCGGTGAGGCACCCCCGGTCTGACCCGCTGGCGCGGTGCCGGGTTCCCGCTTCACAGCCACCGGCCCCGCAGGCGGGGTCTTACGGTCGACTCCACGGGCAGTTTTAACGTCGCCGATGTACTGGCGGTCGACGAGGTTATGCAGGTTGACCGCGGCGTTGGCGTCGCGGTCGATCGCCAGCCCGCAGGACTGGCAGTGAAAGGTAGTGAAAGGTGCGGTCGGCCAGGGTCAGGCTTGGGTTTCGCCAGCCACAGCCGGAGCAGGTCTTCGAGCTTGGATACCAGCGGTCCGCGACGACCAGCCGCGACCCGTACCAGATGGTCTTGTAGGCGAGCTAGCGCCCGGCGGCCCACTCGATAGGGCTGCACGGATCTCAATCTTGTTGTGATCACGAGACGAGGGGGGTCCTGGCGTGGGCCGGTGGGAGGACGAGCATTTTGCCCGGTTGGAGTGTGACGTGCCGGTGCGGGGGCCGGCGCTGATGCTGCACCGGCCGGATGACCCGGTGGTGATCCTGTGACCGGGGGATGGCCGTTGCTGGTCCTGGACGGCGACGGCGCCCTGATCACCAGCTTTCCGCGGGCGGAGTTCGACCGGGCCCACCGGTGGGCGCCTGCCCGGGCCGGGGAGCCGGTGGTGGAACTCCCGATCCTGGTGGAAGACCTGCTGGTACGGTTGACGTCCTCTCTCGCCTGAAGGCGAGGGATTCCAACTCTTACACGCCCACCGGAAGGGGAGGTGCGGAATGTTGAGGTTCGCGGTTCACCGGCACGGCCAACGTCGCGCCTCCCCGCGCAGTCACGGACCGTCCGGCCGCGATATTCCTTGCAGCGTTCACGTCGGCGTTGCACTCGTGCCCGCAGGCGACACACCGGAATCGAGATTGGTTCTCTCTCGATTCGGCGGCCACCTGCCCGCAGACCGAGCAACGCTGACTGGTGTAGGCGGCCGGGATTTTCTCCACCCGTCCGGGGGCTTTCTGTTCCAGCCGTTGGACGAGGAGCCCCCAGCCGGCCGCGAGGATACCCCGGTTCAGCCCGGCTTTCTGCGCCACATTCCGCCCGGGGCTCTCGACCGTGCCCCGGGCCGAGCGGGTCATGCCCCGGATGTTCAGGTCTTCGACGCGGATCAGGTCGTACCGGCGGGCAAGATCGGTGGAGGTTTTCTCCGCCCAGTTTCTCCGCCGGTCGACTTCCCGGGCTTTCACCCGGACAACCTGAGTTTTCAGCCGGCCGCGCCGGTTGCTGCCCCGTTTCGCCCGGGCCAGCCGTCGTTGCAGTCGCCGCAGCCGGGCCGCCTCGGCGGGCCGCAGCCCTGGGCAGGCCAGCAGCTCCCCCGTCGACAGGGCTACGGAGACCGCCACCCCCCGATCGACGCCGACGATCCCACCGGTCCCGGGTGCTTCGATCGGCGCGGGTGCGGCGGCGAACGCCACCTGCCAGCGTCCCGCCCGGTCCCAGGTGACCCGGAACGACTTCGCGTCGGGAACGGTCCGGGAACGACGAAACCGCGCCCAGCCCACCTTGGGGATACGCACCTGCGACCAGCGGCGGTTCACCTGACGGACATCGCCGGGTTTCACCGCGACGATCCGGAAACCCTCGGACCGGCCACGTTTCCGAAACGACGGACGCCGATGGGAACCCCGGAAAAAGTTGGCCATCGCCCTAACGAAGTCCCGCAGGGCCTGCTGCTGCACGATGATGCTGCCCGCCGCCAGCCACGGGTTGCCTTTCCGGGCTTCGGTCAACTGCCGGTTCTGCTCCGCCTACCCCGGTGCAGGTCCGCGCCACGGCCGGTACCACGACTGCTGTTCTACCGCGAGATTCCATACGTACCGGGCCTGCCCGCAATGCTCTTCCATCACAACCGCCTGTTCGACGGCCGGGTAGAGCCGGAACCGGGACATGCTTCCATTCTACCGAAGAAAGGCCACCGAATACCCAGCGAAAGTCGGCGTTTCCTCCCCGGCCTGAAGGCCGGAGCATCCACGCCGAGATCCCGGTGACGGCAGCGGTGGGCAAACGGCAGGCCGTAGTCGCGGTGCTGCTGAGGGCCGGTCGCGTACTGGTCATCCGGCGTGGGCCGCAGGCGCAGAGACCGGGCTACTGGGCTCCGCTGAGCGGCCGGATCGAGCCCGGCGAGAGCCAGGCTGCGGCGCTGGTTCGCGAGGTCCGCGAGGAGGTGGGGCTGGTGGTCACCCCCCTTGCGAAGGTCTGGGAATGCGACACCGACGACGGCAGCTACCAGCTGCACTGGTGGACCGCCGAGGTCGGATCCGACGAGGAACTGATCCTCGACCCGGGCGAGGTGAGCGACGCCCGCTGGGTGACGCCGCACGAGTTCACCCGGCTGGAGCTCACGTTCGCCGGTCACCAC
>NZ_CDWWEW010000252.1:0-7544 GCF_977966315.1 Frankia sp. CeRuru1 | reverse complement strand
AGACATGACCATCCGCGCTGCCGCCGGAGCGGCCCAACCGTCCATCCCGACCGGCGCCACCATCGCTACCGGCGGCACCATCGCTACCGGCGGCGCCAGCGGCACCACCAGCGGCGTCGGCGGCGCAGGCTCCCCTGAGGTCCAGCCCGGGTGGGGGCGCGAGCCCTGGCCTGCGGCCATGCACGCGGTACGGCCCGCGGCCGGCGCGGGCGGCCTCCCCGCGCATCACGTCCCGGCCCGACGGCTGCTGACCGCGGCCGCGTCCGACCTCGCCGCGCACGACCGCCAGTGCGGACCGCTGCCCTGGCGCGGCGGACCCGGGCGGTTACTTCCGGAGATCCACGACTCCGGGCTGACCGGGCGGGGCGGCGCGGCCTTCCCCACCTGGCGGAAACTCGCCGCGAGCGCCGAGGGCACCTGCCTCGACGGCAGCCACTCCGGCAGCGCGCACCGGCACAGCCAGCACCGGAACGCCGGGCACCGAGCCGACCGGTACCGGAGCGGCACACACCCCATGGTCGTCGCCAACGCCGCCGAAGGGGAACCCGAGAGCGCCAAGGACGTCACCCTGCTCACCGTGGCGCCCCACCTCGTCCTCGACGGCCTGCAGCTCGCCGCGGAGGCGGTCGGGGCCGACGAGGCCTTCGTCTATCTCAAACCCGGGCCGGCGGTCACGGCGGTCCGGCGGGCGCTGGCCCAACGGCGGGCCGCGGGCTGGGACCGGTTCACCGTCCAGATCCGGGAGGCTCCGGAGACCTTCATCGCTGGGGAGGCGTCGGCCGTCATCGCAGCCCTGGAGGGAGGGGCGGCCCGGCCGCGCGCGCACTGGCAACCGCTCGCCGAGGCCGGTTTCCACGGCCGTCCGACCCTGGTGCAGAACGCCGAGACACTCGCGCACCTCGCGTTGATCGCCCGGTGGGGGGCCGGCTGGTTCCGCTCGGTCGGGACCGCCGAGGAACCGGGCACGTTCCTGGCCACCGTGACGGGAGCGGTCGCCGCGCCCGGTGTCGTCGAGGTGCCGTTCGGCACCCCGCTCGGCACTCTCGCGCAGCTCGCGGGCGGCTTCACCGAGCAGGTCGGGGCCTTCCGGGTCGGCGGCTACAGCGGTGCGTGGCTGCCCGGCGGCCCGGGAACGACAATCGCGATGTCCCGAGCGGCGCTGGCGCCGTGGGGTGCCGCACCGGGCGCCGGAGTGGTCGCCGTCCTCCCGGCCCGGGCCTGCGGGCTCGTCGAGACCGCGCGCATCGTCGGGTACCTGGCCGCGCAGAACGCTGGCCAGTGCGGGCCATGCGCCAGCGGGCTGCCCCAGCTTGCGGACGCCGTGGCCGGGATGGCCCGAACGGATGGCGGCTCCGGCGGCCCGGTGCAGGGGGCTGGCGATCCGGGGCAGTCCGCCATCCGGGCGCTGCGCCTCGCCGCCCTGGTCGCCGGTCGCGGCGCGTGCCACCACCCGGACGGCGCGGCCCGCCTCGTGCACAGTGCGCTGCGCACGTTCGCCGGCGACATCCGGGCGCACGCCGAGGGCCGCTGCCTCGGCTCGGCCTGCGCCTCCTGACGACGCCCATCCCGACCAGGCAGCGTCAACGAATCCGCAGGGAGACAGATGCCAGGAACACCACAAACGCCGGCGCAGCCTCCGGCCCGGCCCGGCTGTGGATCGACTGGACGGCGTGTGACGGCCGCGGCTGGTGTGTCGAGCTGCTACCCGAGCTGCTGACCCGCGATCCGGCAGGTTATCCGCTGGCCCGCGGAACGACCGGACAGTCGACCCGAAAAATCACCGTCTCCACGGAGCTGATCGAGCATGCTCGCCGGGCGGCGGATGCCTGTCCCCGGCTCGCGCTACACCTGCTCGCCGGCCAGGGACAGGGGTAGCCGGGCCCGGCGGCCGATGTCCGCTGTCTCACTCGCTACATTACTGCCGCATTACCATTTTGCTAAAGCAGCGTTACTGCCGCGTGCCTGGGTAGCTGGCGGCCGCGAGGGCGAGGATCTCCTCACGGTCCTCGGCGAGCAGGAATCCGGTCACGATCGCGTCGTCGGTGGCCCGGGTGAAGGCGGCGAGATAGTCCTCGGCGCCGGCGGGGTAACGGGCGGCGAGTGTGGCGGAATCCAGCGGCCGGGTGGAGCCGAAGATGGCGGAGGCGTCGGTGGGGTTCTGCCCCAGGCCGGACAGGACGGCGATGGGAACGTCGACCCAGGGAGTGCGCACGCCACCACGGGCGATGCCGTCCGCGTCACGGAGAAGTACCGCCGGCTCCGTCGCGGCGGTTAGCAGGTGGGGCGCGGACGGGGGCGCGACACCATAACGGATCCAGTCGTCCAGCGCGGCAATCGCGGCCTGGGCGACATAGTGCTGCTGCAGGCCGCTGTTGATCGCAGCGGCGAACGGGACACCGAAAGGGGCGGCACTGGGCACCAGAAGGCGTACCAGCTCCGCAGCGGGCAGCGCACCGTCGTCACGGAAACCAGCCTTGAGCGTGTAGGTGTCGACGTGCGCCGCGCCGGCGATCTCCCAGAGCCGGAACCGGTCGCTATCGGGTTGGCGGGCGCCCACGGCGCCGAGCACGCCGGCGACGTCGGTCTCGCTCTGCACGACCATCACAGGCACCGCGACGTCCGTGCGCAGCCGGACATCCCCGGCCAGGGTCGGGCCGCCCCGACCGTCGAGGGACGCCGTGGTCCCCGGGCGGCCCTGGACCAGGTAACCGTCGAAACCGCCATGGCCACCGCCGGCAGCAGGACTCCCATCACCGCCGGCGGCACGGCTCCCACCACCGCCGGCAGCACGACTCCTACCACGGACGCCGCCGCCGTCGTCACCGCCGTCGCCGTCCCGCGCCGCGATGGTGTTGACATAGGTCACCAGAAAGAACGCCGCCTGGGATGCGCCCACGGCGATCATCCGCGCCGGACGAAGGTGATCGAGGAGACCGCGACGCACGGTTTCCCCGGCCTGACGGAAGATGTCGAAGCTGTACGCGTCACCGGGATGGGACAGAATCGCGTAACGGGTGGGATCGGCGCTCTTAAGCGACGGCACGATCGGCCACCAACCAGTACCGCGTTGCTCCCCGGCGCCACCTTCGCCCGCATTACTGCCACTAGCACCACCGCCACCCGCAACGGCCCTCACTTCGACACCGGCCTCTTCGGCGGTCTCGATCCCTTCGATGCCGATGCGTTGCGCCGACACCCCCACCCAGGCGAAACCGGCGCGGAGCAGATGCCGATGCGTCGTGAGCCATGCGGCGGCGGCGTCCATTCCGGCAGAGACGTTCAACCATTCCACGACGGCCGTACCGTTGAAGGCGGTCGGGTCGGCAGGCCGGTAGACGATGAGACGGGTCCGAAACGGCGCCTGGCCGGCGACCACCACGTCCCACCTGCCATCAGAGGTGAGCGAACCCGTCGCGGCATAGGAGTCGGCGGTTCCGCTCACAAAGAACTCCTCCGCCAGATAGCCGATGGAGGCCAGCTCGAAAGACGTCGAGATCAGGCTCGCCTGGCCGGCGATCGGCCCGTCGACTCGCACCGACGCCATCTCCATCAGCTCCATCGATTCGGTTCCTCGCGCGCTCGCCGCACGGATCCACGATCCATCGTGCCGCACGCGAGCGCATCGAACCGATGGCCGCCGTTGCTCAGATGTCATATTCCGAGGACTTTTGACCTGTGACCGGGACGTAAATCCCGATCCGATGGTCAGGAGCCCCGTGGTCCGCGCGAGCCTCGATGGTGCCGTGTGGAGAGGTGCCACCTCCGGGCCGGTGTGCGGTTTCTCGCGGGGCGCGTCTGGCATGCCGCGACCACACCGCGCATCGGGAACGGGTACGGGTACAGGTACGGCGTCATCGGACCACTCATTGGATTACCCATCAGACCATCCTGCCCCGGCCGTGCAGCCCGCTCGTCCCTCGACGGCGGGCCGCACGTGTGCGGATGCGGCTCAGTGGCCGTGCGGAACGGCGCGACACAGGATCACCCGGTCGACATTCAGCCGGCGCCGTTCAGCCGGCGCCGTTCAGTCGGCGCCGAAGAGCCCCTGCGCGAGAAAACCGCCCGCGGGCGCGGCGGGCGGGACGGCGAACAGGGCGCTGGAGGTGTGCCGGATGAAGGTGTTCAATGCGTCGCCGGCCGCGAGGGTCCGCTGCACCGCGACGAACGCCGTACGCGGGTCGGCCTGGTAGGCCGTGAAGAACAGGCCGGCGTCCGGCTCGCCGGCTGAGTCCAGGCCGTCGTCATAGGAGTAGCCGCGACGAAGCATGGCGATCCCGCCGTGGAACGACGGGTGGGACAGCCGGGCATGGGCGTTGCCGGCGATCGCGAGACTGCCGTCGGCGGCGCGGGCAGTGAAGTCCGGCTGGATGGTCTCAGCGCCGCCCTGCCCCACCGGCGGTGCCGAGAGCGCGGTGCCGTCGGACTTGCGGCGGCCGATGACCGCGCTCTGAGCCGTCTCGTCCAGCCGCGCCCAGGCATCGAGCAGCATGCGGATGCGCCGGCAGACCAGGTAGGACCCGTCCCGCAACCATTCCGGCCCGTTGGACACCCACACCGCCTGGTCGAACTGCGGCGTGCCCGGTCCCGGGTTGTCCGTGCCGTCGATCTGCCCCATCAGGTTGCGCGGGGTGGACCCGGGGTTGAACGCGGCCGCCGCGGAACGAAGGAATCCCCGCTGGATCCAGCGGGGCCGGGCATCCTGAGCGGCGAGACGACGTATCTGCCGGGAAGCCGAGACCGCGACCATCGGATCCTCGGCGCAGACCTGCACGCCGAGATCCCCGCCGCTGCGCGCCGGATCGAGCTGGTCACCGGGCATCGCGGGGATGTCCGCGAGCTCCGCGGGTATCTGCGCGTCGAGGCCGGCGCGGCGCAGCGCGGACGCACCGAGCCCGATGGTGATCGTCAGTCCCGCCGGTCCGAGTCCCTGGGTGTCCCGCTCAGCGCCGTCGAGCGGCTCGCCTCGCATCAGCACCGCGGCGGCGGCCGTCCAGGTACGCAGCACCACGGCGAGGGAGGCGCGGACCGCGGCCGGGCCGGACGTCGTCAGGTCGTAGGCGGTGAAGACGAGCTGCGCGGGAGGCCGGTCGGCGATTCCGGGCTGGTGACAGCCGTCACCCACCACCCCGGCCAGCGCCTCACGACGGACCACGGCGACGCGGTCCGGCCCGCCCGACTGGTCCTCCCGGGAACGTTCCGCGGCAACGGCGACACCGCTGTCGAGGGCCATGACTCCCCCGAGGCCTCCCCCGATCGCGACACCACCGCCGAAGCCGAGCAGCCCGGCGCCCCGCAGCACCCTGCGGCGGTGGGGACCGGTCGGGCGGTTCTCCCGGACCGCATCCGCCGCATCGGCGATATCCGTTACATCGGCAGCGTCCACCACATCCGTAATGTTCGACATACCCGCCCTACCGGCCCTATTGGACATACCGGTCCAGACCTACCGGTTCCATCCGTCCTGTCGCTCACGGGATCCGTACCGGCGCCGCAGTGAGATCCGACATCCTCCTCGGGCCGGCAATCCTCGGGCCGGCGTCAAGGCGGCGATTGCCACTGAAGGACACCCGGATGAGCCGTCCGGTGAGGTGTTCGCATGGGTCATAGGGCAGTTCCACGATGCCCGTGAGACGCATGTCCCGCATAGTGACTTCCGAACCGCACTCGGCGCCGCCCATCCCGGGTCTAGAGACATCGTGTCGTCGAACGTTTACACATAGATACAAAATGAAGTGGAAATGCCGAACGGCAGGCCAACGGGCAACGGGCAACGCGAGAAACCGATCAGCGTGCGGGAACGATCAGCGTGCAGAAACGATCAGTGTGCAGAAACGACGGCGTCACTGGCGCACGGGACCAGCCCGGCGGATCTCACCGGTCGCAGAGGTTCAGGTCGGTGCCCCAGCCACGCAGCACGTTCTTCTGGATCTTCCCGGTGGAAATCTTCGGCAGCTCACGGAAGATGATCCGCCGTGGAGGGCGCCGTCGACCACTGCGGGACGCTCGGCAAACGCCCCGGTCGACCGGGGCTAACCCTCCCTACTTCTCCGGGCGACGGGTTCGCCCCGACGACGGGCCAGGCCCCATCGTGCACTCGAGTTCAGTCCGCGCAGCACCCTGCGCACGGCCGGGTGCTGGCTGGCACGGTGCACCGGGTAGCGCCACGGCGGCTGTTCGCCCTGGCGCGACGCCATCGAGTAGGCGAACGACATCGGATCCTGATCGAGGTATGGGTCCACCCGTTCGAACCAGGCCATGCTCATCCGCGCCGCCGCCTGCAGAGGACCCAGGGCCGCCCGGCCCCGCCGGTCGAAATCTCGCAGCGCGGCCGGCAGATCGCCGCCGCTGTCGTACATGCTCTGCGCGAGCGCGACCGCATCGACGATCGCGAGCGCCGTGCCCGACCCGAAGGCGAAGTGCGTGGTGTGGGCGGCGTCACCGATCAACACGACGTTGTCGTGGTACCAGCTCCGGTTGGTGACATCGGCGAAACGCAGCCACCGCGCCGCCCGGCCGCGGCACTGGCTGATCAGCGGATGGCCGTCCAACGGACCAGAGAAGATCTTTTCTAGCATCCGCGGCGCGTCCTCGGCGCTCAGGCGATCAAGGCCGAGTCCCTTCCACGTCCGCTGGGAGCATTCCACAATGCAGGTGCTGATACCGGCGCTGGACGGATAGGCGTGGAACCAGATCCATCCTGCGGAGGTCCGTTCGAAGGCGAAGGTGAAACTGTCGAAGCGCTTGTCGGTGCCGAGCCAGATGTACGGGTTACCGCCGATCTCGACCTTGGTACCGAAATCGTCCTGGGCCATCTGGCGCACCCGGCTGTTCGCGCCGTCGGACGCCACGACAAGATCAGCGTCGGTGTACGGGCACAGGTCGTCTACCTCGTGCCGGTACTCCACCTCGACGCCGAGATCGGTGGCCCGCCGGGCGAGGATCTCGAGCAGCGCGGCCCGCTGCAGGCTGAAGCCGTAGCCGGTGAGATATGCCGCCCGCGATCCGCCCAGACTGATCCGCTGCTCCTGCCAGAGAGTGGACGCAGCCCGCAGGGCACGAGCGCTGCCTGGGTCGTTCCGGAAAAGGACGTCCAGAAGGTTATCCCAATACACAACCCCCCAGCCGTAGGTCGCCCCGGGCGAGTCGCGTTCGAGGACTATGATCTCCTGGCTGGCGTCACGGCGTTTCGCCGAGATGGCGAAGTACAGTCCTGCTGGTCCGCCGCCCACACAGACGATCCTCACCGCAGGTGCCTCCTCCGTGTTCCTCCTCGGCGTGACCCGGACGGCGGGTGGCAACGACCGTTCGCCGGCTCGTCACCACCGTCGTCCCCGGAGAGGAGCACCTCCAACGGACGTCGTGGTGCCCACTTGTCGGGCTGCCCGGTTACCCCGCATTGTCGGGTTTTCCGGTTTCCCGTATTGTCGGGTTTTCCGGTTTCCCCGCATTGCCGGGTTTTCCGGTTTCCCCGCATTGCCGGGTTTTCCGGTTTCCCCGCATTGCCGGGTTACCCGAGTGTCAGATTGCTGGTCGGGTTGCTGGAC
>NZ_CDWWEW010000251.1:0-7578 GCF_977966315.1 Frankia sp. CeRuru1 | reverse complement strand
CCCCGGACAGGCCAGGCCGATTCACCCCGGTTTGCGATCTACTACCAGCCGTCACCGACGTGCTTAGTGTCCGATAATGGCGAACATTACTGTTATGTCGAGAAGGCGCCGCTCCTCGTGTGTACGCATTGCGTGCGCGGATGCTCCGGCACGGCGCGACATCGACCGGCACGTTCCGGCACCGAAAATGCCCCGGCCTCGGATTTTGCGGCACTGCGCGGCATTCTCCGGTATGTTCCGAGGAGAGATCCTTCGGGCAGCGGGGCCTGATGAAGGCTGCTACGAAGACGGTGTGATGAACTCAGGCTGGTCGAGCAGGCGTAGCCAGCTGCCGTCGGGCTGCCGACGGACTACCTGCGCGCGGGCGCCGGCGCCGTCCTTTGGCGGCGTGGACGTGAGCGCGATGTCGCCGGCTATCAGGGTCGGCAGTGGTGGCTCCTGCTCGAAGCGGGGCGCGTTGGCCAGGATCTTCTCCCACAGGACCTGGATGGCGGCCCGGCCGACCGTCTGGCTGCCAGGTGGGTAGGCCATGACCGCCTCCTCCTCGTAGAGCGCCGCGATTCCTGCGGCGTCTCCTTCGTTGGCGCGCTCCACGAACAGGCGGGTGAGGTCTTCTGGCCTTCTGGCCTTCTCTTTGTCTGACATAAAAACCCCTTCAACGCGAAGTCAGGAATTTTCACTCCCAGTGAACACGATCCCACGCTAGAAGTCCAACAGCTGTCAGTTCTTGGAGCTAGAATCTACAGATATGGAACTCAGGCAGCTAGAGTACTTCGTCGCGGTAGTCGAAGAGGCGAACTTCACGCGTGCGGCCGAGCGTGTGCACATCAGCCAATCGGGAGTCAGCGCCCAGATCCGGCAGCTCGAACACGAGCTGGGAGCCACCCTTCTCGACAGATCTGGCCGCCGGTGCACGGTGACCACCGCAGGCGCGGCTGCGCTCGAACACACCCGTGACGTGCTCGCGTCGGTCAGCGCTCTGCGGCAGGCGGTGGACGACGTGAAGGGCCTAGTTCGGGGACGGCTTGTTGTCGGCATGGTCACAGCCTGCACCATCACTCCGCTTTTCGACGCGCTCGCGTCGTTTCACATGGCCCATCCTGGCGTCGAGATTATGTTGTTCGAGGACAATTCTGACCGGCTCATCGAGAGCGTGCGGACCGGCGCAACTGACATGGCCCTCGTCGGCACGGACGACGCGCCATTGGTGGCTGTGGAAACCCTACCTATCGTCAGTGACCGGCTCATCGCGATCGTGCCGAACGATCATCCGCTTGCTCGACGCTCTGGGGTGTCCCTGACAAACATCGCAGCCTTCCCTCTCGTGTGTCTACCCTGTGGAACAGGGATCCGCACGGTCTTCGACCAGGCGTGTTCGGCCATGGGGGTAAAGCCGACCATCGCGCTCCAGGCGAGTGCCCCAGGTACCGTCGTAGATCTTGCCGCTCGTGGGCTTGGCGTCGCGATACTCAGCGAGTCGATGGCCGTCACCTCCCGTAGCGATCTGAGCATTTTGATTGTCGATGATATTTTTTCTCCCGCCGTGTTGGCTCTGATCTGGACGACCCGAAAAAGTCCCGCATTGCAGGAGCTCGTCCGGCACAGCTGCGCCGCATTCGATCAGTCTCCCCGGCAGGCCCGGTCAGACGGCGGCGAGTTCGGTGCACGCGGCTGCCAGCCGCAGGTGCGGGCCGGTGTCGATGGCGAATTCGTAGTGGCCGCGGCGGATGTTCTGGACCAGGGCATGTCCGGCGCTGACGGTCTGGACCGAGCGCAGCCGTTTCAGGTCGTGCATCGGCCGTAACCGGGCTTTCCACCGGCCGTGATCGGCTTCGGTCAGGTTGTTCTCCCGGGCGGCGTCGACGTGGCAGGTTTCGGGGAGGAGCTCGTCGAGGATCCTCGGGTAGACGGGTGCTTTGTCGGTGGTGACTTCCACCGGCCGGCGGCTGTGAGACAGTGCCCGGGCGAAGAACCTTCGGGCGGCGACCTGGTCGCGGCGGGTGCTGGCCAGGACGTCGATGACCTGGCCGTACTGGTCGACCGTCCGGTACAGGCACGACGCCGACTCATCACCTGATCATGGCCGATCGGCAGCCGCGGGACAGCGGACTCCGCCGATGCAACAGCGCCGCCCAGGCTGACTTCTGGCGCCCCACAGGATGCACCGGCCCGTGGCTCGAGGCGCAGGTCGGGGCCTCGGACTACCGAACGCGCCAGGCTCGGATCAACGACTTTGGAGGGCTCGGATTACCGAATTCAGACGCCTCGGATTTCCTAGTTGATGTATGGTGTCGGCGACGGCGGTCCGGTCTTCATCGACGAGTATCAGCGCGCTCCCGTCGTGCTCGACGCGATCAAGGCTGAACTCAACCGCGACCGGCAGACCCGGCCGGTTCGTGCTGACAGGTTCGGCGCGGCACGAGTCACTCCCGTCCATCTCGAGGGTGACACGGCGAACAGCTACCTGCGGTTACTGGAGGCGGTGTTCCTGCTCTACCGCCTGCCAGCGTGGGGCAGTTCGCTGACTGCCCGGTCCACCCGGTCGCCAAAGATCCACGTGCTGGACTCGGGGGTAGCCGCGCGCCTGCTCCGGCTCACGTCGGACAAACTCGCCGCCCGCAGCGCGGCGGCGCTGACCGAGTTCGACAACGCCTGATCTGCTTCTTGGTCAGGTCCGCGACGGGGCGATCAGGCCGTGCTGGCTGAAGCCGCGTCCACGGCGGGGCGTCGCCCGTTGTAGTGCCGTGCCTGCTCAGCCAAGACAACGCGCAGGTGCCACTCACCAAAGATCAACATCCGGTCGACGGCTCGGCCCGAACGGTTCGGACGAACCGTTTCGCGTACTCGTGCCGCAACGCCAGCAACTCGGTGTCCTTCGACCTCCCGCCAGCACCGCGCAGGTCGCCAACGTGAGCAGAACCGGTAGACAGGAGGAGATATCCTCACCAGGACCTACGGGCAGCTACTCAGCAAACTTGGCGGAACCCTGCCTGGGAGACCGACGCCACAAAACCA
This sequence comes from Frankia sp. CeRuru1, assembly GCF_977966315.1. Classification (NCBI taxonomy): domain Bacteria; kingdom Bacillati; phylum Actinomycetota; class Actinomycetes; order Frankiales; family Frankiaceae; genus Frankia; species Frankia sp. CeRuru1. Next base: position 4,563 of record NZ_CDWWEW010000251.1, on the reverse strand, counting down.
CGGCAATCGAGATACCGGTGAGCGCGGTGGCCACGGCGAACTCCGACCCGGCGGTAGCCGGGCGGGCACGCAGGCAGTCCGCAGTAGGACGGCCCTCGGACGTCACCGTCGGCACGCCGACACCGGCATGTGACAGTTGCCACTTCGACTACCCAATGTAGTATCATTGATTCACCAACGGCATCCGTCGCAGTGCGCTGACCAGGAGCGACTTGGTCGCAACGCTACTCGACTGATGGTCGACAACCACTCTTCGCTCCCGCCTGGCGACCGCGGCCCTTGCTTGCCGTGACTCGTTAGACCAGGATGACGAACGTGGCCAGAACAAGGAAAACGGGGTGTGGTCCACGATGCACTTCAGGCTTGTAGCTATGTCGGCGACAACGAATACCACCTGTCGGTGACCCTAAGCACCAGGGGCTTGACCATATCCTCTATAGGCGAGAACGAGCTCCGCATCGGCGAACTGGTGTGGGCCTGCCCGACCCGGCGCCTCTTCACAGCGCAATTTCCCGGCACAGCAGCGGATCGTTTCTGGGTCGCTGGCAGGGGCGCTGCCTGCCAGGGCGCCTCGACGCTCAAGGCCGGCGACATGGCCGTGTCGCGATATGACGGCGTGGTCTTCGAGGTAACCAACGGATGGCGCCCGTTCCCGCTTTCGCAGCAAATTTTGATCTACTTTGACGGGTCGGGACTGCCAACCAGCGGTCCGTTAATCGGTAGCACTGCAGACGCCGGCGGCGGGCCCGCCCCCGCAGCAAACCGGCAACAGACAGATGAAAACCTCCCCGCGCGGCCCGTGCAGGGTCCTGCGCTCGAAGCACCCCGACACCGTCTACCAGGAGATCTGGGGCTACCCGCTCACCCACCACGCGATCGCCGCCCTGATCTGTCAGGCCGCGACCGCCGCCGGGCTCGACCCCGACCGGATCAGGTTCACGCGCACCGTCAGGATCATCCGGGACGGGTCGTCATCGACCCGGCTTTTCCCCGTGACCAGCGCACACACCCTCGACGAGATCGCCGCCGACATCATCCGGCCGACCCGGCTCAACATCCGCCGCGAACGCACCTACCCCCGCGTCGTCCGCCGCGCCCGCCACAACCAGTACACGGCCTCCACCACCCCGCCCCGCCCACGATCAGGCTCGCCAAGCCGGCGAAACCCCAGGTCACATCTTGATCGACTCAACGGACGTGGCACTGCCTCCAGGCGGCACGCTTCACTTATTCCCGCACCCGGCACTCACTCTCAGCGCTTCCCGCCGACTTCGCACCATACAGGGGCTATGCTCATAGGCGCTTATGGTTGCACCTTGCGAGGATGCTCGGGGAGCGAGTAATGCGGGACCCAATCCACCACAAACCGCACGCCACGGTTCCGCCGTTCGGGCATGTGAGGTACCCGCCCCTGCTCCCTAGCGCCGCAGCGTCGCCGCCAGCCCCACTCGACGCTATTTTCGAAATTCACCAGTTCTTTACCTTTGCCATCGCGAGTCCTGATCATCCCACGCAAGGGAACCGGACCTCCCGCAACACCTCTCCCCTCGCGCGCGCCTTTCCGGCGAGAACCACGGAGCCGCGCCTGACACGGAGCGCCCAGCGCGGCCTCGGCCGTCACCGCGACCGAGGCCGGCCAGCCGGCCCGGTCCGGCCGCACCCCGAGGAAGTATCCGCCCCGTGGACAACGGGAGCCATATTCGAGTTGTCTGACCGCGGTGGCCGTATGGGCGTTATTCAGGGACCCCAGCCGTTACATACGCCCGTAGATGCGGCCGGTCAATGTTCCCGTGAGCTCGAGACCCAGGGAAGAAGCCATGATCAAATTTCGCATGCTCGGTCCGCTGGAGGTTGTTCGCGAAAACGATCGAGCCATTCTCGGCGGCGTCAAACAGCGCGCACTTCTTGGCCGCCTCCTACTCGAACCGAACCAGGTGGTCGCGGCCAGTCGGCTGGTAGATTCTCTATGGTCCGAGGACGACCCACCCACCACCGCCAGAAAGATTCTGCAGAACTCGGTCTGCTCCCTCAGATCCGTCCTCAGTACGCTGCGTGTACACACTTCCCTTCCAGTCCTCGTCACGCAGCCCCCTGGCTACATGCTGAGCGTCGACGAGGCGATGGTCGATCTTCACGTCTTCTATCGCCAACTGGAGACCGGCCGCAAGAACATGACGAACGGTCTGGCAGCCGATGCTGCCGTCATCCTGCGTGAAGCGCTGGGCCTGTGGCGTGGTGACGTGCTGGCCGACCTCGCGGAGGCGGGCATCGTCTGGCCGGAGTCGAGTATCGCCAGGAACTCGCGGACCGACGCCCAGGAGCTGTACCTCGAGGCCAAGATCGAGTGCGGGCACCACCGAGAAGTCATCGGTGATCTTGAGAAGCTGATCCAGACCGAACCCCTGCGGGAACGAGCTCGTGGGCTGCTCATGCTGGCCCTGTACCGCTCCGGCCGCCAGACCGAGGCCTTGAATCTCTATAACAGAACGCATTCCAACCTGGTGGAGAAGTTTGGGTTAGAGCCCGGGCCGTGGCTGCGATACCTCCAGAAGCGCATCCTGTCGCAGGATCCGACGCTCGACGACTTCCCGCAGTCGACGATGGTGGGTGACACTCCCGACCGCGCCACGCGTCCGATCGACCTGAGCTCACTTATCACGTCAGTTCCGCGTCCCAGCGAGGGCGATGCCGACCAAGACCTCCCGAACGCACCGAACTGGCTGGGGTCCACGGCGCCCTTCCCGACCCTGTCGCCCCGGCGTGAGGCAACCATCATGATCGTGCGGGCGCATGTCGGAGGCGGGGTGGGCGTGACCCGCCCCGACCGTGCCGACGAGCTCCCCGACGGAATCCACACCCTGGTGAGGACGGGAGTCGAGTGCTGCGGTGGATCAGTGCTGGCGTCCGTGGGTTCCGCGACGATCGCTCTTTTCAACCTCGACGACCCGAAGGAGAACGCCCTTCGAGCCACGCGTCTCGCGCTTCTCCTGCGAGACAGCCTCGATGTCTCGGACGAGGACAGGCAAGGGCTCACCATCCGGGCCCTGGTGGCGACAGGCGATCTGCAGTGGCATTCCAGCTCCTCACAACGGTGGAGCCAGGCAGCAGCCAACAGCACGCTTCTGGACCAGTGCTGGGAAACGTTTCCGCTGGTGCCGGTGGGCATGATCTGGGTATCCGATCGAACGCGGATACTGACCGCGGGCCAGGTATCCTACCTGACGATGGCCGCGGGGAGACTGCCATACTGGGTCGCCGAGATGAGCTCGGTGAGCTACCCGGTCGACACCAGGCCGTTCATGGACCGAGAACATGAGATGGAGATCCTACGAAAGACGTTCGAACGGGTCGAACGCCGTGGCATCCCGCATCTCGTGACCATACTCGGCAAGCACGGGACGGGGAAAAGTCGCCTGATGATGGAATTCTGCGATCTACTCATGGAAACAGCGCAGGCGACACCGCTGGTCCTGAGATACCGGATGAGTAGGTCAGCGAATGTCAACCCGTCCAGGATCGTCAACGATCTTCGGTCGATGCACCACCACCTCGACCCCATCGGACGGTCCGAGGCGCCCGATAGCAACAGCCCGGAGGCGGGGGGCCAGGCCCCTGACGCGGAGAGTCTCGTGCACGAGATCAGCCGGAAGAGGCCGGTGGTCGTAGCGATAGACGATCTTCATTTCGCCGATGAGGCGACTCTCGGCTTCTTCGAAAGCCTCGGGTCACATAGGAGGACCGGCAGCCTGTTGGTCGTCGCCTGCGCGAGCGATCACTTCCACCACCGGTTCCCCCAATGGGGCCTGATTCAGCCCAACAGTACTCGGATCCTGCTTGAACCACTGTCAGCGGACGCCGTTTCCCAGCTTTTCAAGAACTTGGCCGATGGGATCGGCAACTGCATTTCCGATTCAACCTGGCGGATCTTCCACCGCATCTTCGGCTCCCCCGACTCCGCGTCCGCGAGACGGGCGCGCCTGCTCCGGGCGTTGCCGCTCGTCGTCGGCACCAGCTCGTTTCCTGGCGATCACGCTGTCACCGACACCGTGGAGGAGCGAGATCCTGCTGGGCCATCCGCGTCGCAAACAGGTTGGCGGGACGAAGCAGGCTCGAACCCTGGGCGGGCTGTGGCCAGGCATGCAGAGAGGCCTTCCAAGATCGAGTGTGAGACCGAACCCGGGAAGGCAGCCCCTCCTCGTCTAGTGTCCTGAGTCCGCTAGTTCGCTCGCAGTAGGCGGCGAGGGTTTCGAGGATCTTGTCGGCGGTCTTCGTCAGCGCTCCACGAGGTTCATCCACGACGGCGAGGTGGGGGTGAAGGGCAGGTGGAACCGCGGGTGGCGCAGGAGCCAGTTCTTCACGGCCGGGGTCTTGTGGGTGGCGTAGTTGTCCAGGATCAGGTGCAGGTCGTACGCCTCGGGTACCGAGGAGTCGATCAGTTTTGAGGAAGCGGAGGAACTCCTGGTGGCGGTGGCGCCGGCGGCCGTCCCGGCCACGGTTCGCCACTCAGCCCTTCCAACCGGTCGACGGCGAACCGGTTCCGCCACTTCGCCACCGCCACCACCG
>NZ_CDWWEW010000250.1:0-7620 GCF_977966315.1 Frankia sp. CeRuru1 | reverse complement strand
CCGAATCTGCGACAGAGCCGTTGTTCTTACACGCCCGCGGCGCGTCGCCGAAGATCGTGCGCTGCTCCCACCTGCTAGCGCAGGCCGGCTGGGTGGGCGCCCGCCAACGGCAGACATCGAAAGGTGGAACGTCGGGCGCGACGGTGCGGTCATCCTGGTCGTAGGAGGAGCGCTGGCTCGGTTGCCGGTGGCCGGAAATATGACAGGGAGCAGCGGAAGATGCAGCGGGTGGAGCTGACGTCGATCGATGGAGTACGGCTGGAGGGCGCGGTGCATGCAGCCGTCGGAGGACAGCACCGGGGGGTGGCCATCCAGCTACATGGAATCAACGCAAACATGACCGAGGGCGGCATGTTCGTCCGACTCGCTGATCGACTTGCACACGCCGGCTTTCATGTTTTGCGGTTCTCCTTCCGCGGCCACGGGGGAAGCGGAGGGACCCAGCGTGGCGTGACGATCGCCGGCGAGCTGCTCGACCTCCAGGCCGCGGTCGAGTACGCGGAGGAGCAGTTGCCAGGTCGCCTGTCGATCGTGGCGTCGAGCTTCGGAGCGGTATCGGCCTCGCTCTCGCTGCCCTGGTTGGCCGACCGCCTGAACAGGCTCGTCCTGTGGAATCCGGTACTCGACCTCCGGCGGACATTCCTGACACCGGAACTGCCGTGGGGACGAGAGAACTTCGGCCCCGATCAGCAGAAGCTGCTGTCAGGTCAGGGGTTCCTGGTGCTCGACGGGGAGTTCGAGGTCGGCCGGGTGCTGTTCGACGAGTTTGATCATTATCGGCCGCTGGACTCCCTGATGGCGACCGCTGCACCGGCGCTCGTGGTACACGGCGATCGGGACACCGCGGTCTCGTACGAGATCGCGTGGCAGGCAGCCTGCGCCAGACCCCACACCGAGTTTCACACCGTCGAAGGTTCGGATCACGGCTTCGACACCCGAGAACGAGAGGACGAGGCAGTCGCAGTCACAGTGAGGTGGCTCGTTGGCGACAAGGGCCGAGCATGAACATCGCCTCTCTGTATGCACCGGTGCACATTGAGGAGAGCACCGTGGTGGGCGAGCACTGCGTTTTCGGCTACCCGAAAGAGGCGCGCCTGCGGGCCCAGCAGAAGGGGTCCGGCTCGACCTCGTCCGGGGAACCGGTGGTGGTGGGGGCGCACTGCGTGATCGGTAATCAGCTCGCGGTACTTGGCGTTCCACGGCGGTCCGCCGACGACCACGAGGACATCGGCCTGGGTGTCGAAGTACTCCGAGGGGGCGAAGTCTCGAATCGTCACGGTCGGGGCTAACCGGGCGAATCGGGTCCGCAGGTAGATCAACGTGTCAAGATCCGCGAACTTCGCATAACGGAGGTAGTTACGGTCGGCTGGCGAGGCGTACTCTGGGCGCTCATCCTCGGGGATCTCCGAGCAGACGATATCGATGCGTGCCCCGTGGGAGAGTCGCCAGAACGCTCTCAGGTCCTCGCCCCAGGGCTCGCCGTGATCGACCGGCGACCGATCCTGTTCAGGGGACGAGATCGTTGCCGGGCTCCTGACCGTCGACGTGACGGTCGATGGCCCGTTCGTCAACAGCATGTAGGCGAGGGTGTCCAGCGCTCGGTCGGCGCGGCGACGAACGGTCTTCGCCGCGCACCTCTGCTGGCGCGCGAGCGACTCTTGTCGCTCGGTGAGCGTTGGGTACCGATGCTCGGCGCTCAGGTTGAAGTCGACCTCGACGCACAGGCGCTCGTCGTCGGCCAGCCCCTCGACGGCTTGCCGGAACGCGGTCACGAGCAGCGTGACCTCCTGCGCCGATGCAGGCTCGCTCACCCTGCCGTCTGCCAGGCGGGCCCGGAGCAGCTCAGGCAGCACGGTAGGAAGCGCGGTGGGGCGAGCCAGGCCATGTCCTTGGCGGAGGCGCTTCAGACTCTCTTTGACCTCATCGACGGACAGTGAAGGGATGACCACCACAGTGTCCAGGATATGTCCAGATAGTCGGTCGATGACCATCGACACGGGTAGCTGCTGGCCTGGTCGATCGTGATCGTGGCCGGCATTCTTAACCGGACGAGCCAACGAGCCGCTGACGGCCATACGGCTCGCCACCGCACCCGCCGACGACAAGGAAGATCGTGTGACCGACGTGTCTTCACCCGTAGAGCCGAACAGCGACGTCTCCGGCCTCGATCGCGCAGCGCAGCTGCGCAGGAAGATGGTTGACGATCTTCTTGCGGAGGGCACGATCACCTCGCGGCCGGTCGAGGCCGCGATGCGCAAGGTCCGTCGGGAAGCCTTCGCACCGGGGGTGGAGCTGGAGGAGGCTTACCAGCTTTACAACGGAGTAGTTACGAAGCGCGACGACGCTGGAAGTTCTGTGAGCTCGGTTTCCGCTCCGCAGGTCCAGGCGTACATGCTGGAGCAGGCTGCGATCACCCCCGGCATGAGGATCTTGGAGATCGGCTCTGGGGGGTACAACGCTGCCTTGATCGCCGAGCTCGTCGGTCCGGCAGGTCAGGTCACCACGGTCGACATCGACAAGGACGTCATCGACCGGGCGCGCCATCTTCTCGCGCAGGTCGGCTACCCTCAGGTGAACGTTGTGCTCGCCGACGCCGAGTTCGGTGTGCCTGAGCACGCCCCTTATGACCGTATTTTGGTCACGGTCGGTGCGTGGGACGTTCCGCCGGCTTGGGTGGCTCAGCTGGCCGAGGGCGGTCGTCTGGCGGTGCCGTTGCAGCTGCGGGGCCTGTCGCGTGTGATCACCTTCGAGCGAGCCAACGAGTACTTGCTCAGTCGGGCGTCCCGGTTGTTCGGCTTCGTGCCCATCCAGGGCGCCGGAGCGCACCAGACCACGTTGCTGGTCCTACGCGAGGGTGAGATCACCTTGCGCTTCGAGGAGGGGCCCCCGACCGATCCGGGCCTGCTGGAAGGCGTATTCGACGCGCCGCGGGTGGAGGTCTGGAGCGGGGTCACGATCGGCCGTTTCGAACCGTGGGCCGGTACGCAGATGTGGCTCGCCACCGTGCTGCCGGGCTTCTGTCGCGTTGTGCTGGACAGAAAGCTGGACACGGGTCTGCTCTCCCCACCGGGCAGTCACTCCGCCGCGGTGGCCGTCGTCGACGACGACACCCTCGCCTATGTCACGACGCGCGGTGCGGCGGACTCGGTGGACGTCGAGTTCGGTGTGCATGCCTTCGGTCCGGGCGCGTCCGAGCTGGCCGAACAGGTCGCCGAGCAGCTCCAGGTCTGGGGGCGGGAACACCGCCACAGCTCGCCACAGTTCCGCGTTGACCCCGCAGGCACCGCCGATGACCAGCTGCCGGCTGGCCGCGTCATCGACAAGAAGCACAGCCGGATCACGATCTCCTGGCCGGGAGCGGCGAGCGTCGCGGCCGGCCGGGGCGCAACATCACGCCGAGCAGGAGGATGATCCATATGTCAGAGGTTTCGCTGTCTGGAAGCGCCACGGCGTTGGCTGAACGGCCTGGCGAGGACGACGAGTACACGCTGGATGTACGGGTGCTCGTGGCGTACGGCCCGATCATGGGGGACTGCCCCACCGATGACGGATGCGGCAACACCTGCTCGGGCAACGACAGCTCCTGCAACTCGTTCGCCGACGACCCGTCCTGACCTGTACGGGGGTCGTCGGTGCATTCCCCGACCCACGGCCCCCGCACAGCAGCAGTGCCCCGGGAGGCGGCCTGGCGGTGAGATCTCCAGCGATGTACCAGTGGGCCGGTGCAGCACTACTACGTGCGAGCACCGATCCGGGCGGATTGGACTTGCCAGCGGACCTGGACCTGTTCGGTGCCGACGCCGCGGACGAAGGGTCGGCGTGGCTGTCGGCGATGTGGCGGCGCGAGGAAATTCGCGCGGCGATCGCTCAGGCGAGTCCCGCGCTGATTCAGCAGGTTGACACCGTTCTGACCTCCAGTGGTCATGACGTGCGAGCGGTTCGCCGGACCGTGCTTTCCGTAGCGTCCTATCTGCTTCGGTGGCAGCGCCGTCCCACTCCCTTTGGGCTGTTCGCCGGAGTCGCGCTGGCCCGGATCGATGCTGGGGCGAAGGTGCGGTGGGGTCGCGATCACCGGGTCGAGGCCCGGGTTGACGCGGGCTGGCTCGGTGATGTCCTCGCGCGCCTGCACCGGTGTCCGACGCTGCGGGAGCGGCTGTCGCTGGTCGCCAATGGCGCCGGGTTGGTGCGCGGTGACCGCTTCGGAGCGCCCGCGCCGACGCCGGATGGCATAGCGGACGAGTTGGCGCCGATCGAGGTGTCCGTGCGCCACAGTCGACCGGTCTGCGCCGCGCTGGAGGCCACGCGGAAACCGGTCACGTTCAGCGAGCTACGAACACTGCTCATGGAGCGCTTCCCCAGTGCCCCCGCGCAGCGGATCGACGAGATGCTCACGGGTCTGCTCGACCAAGGAATCCTGCTGAGCAATCTGTCAGCGCCGATGACCTGCCTGGATGCACTCGGTCATGCGTGCGCTCAGCTGGAGGCCGTTGACGCCCACGGCATTCCGGAGGTTAGCGATCTTGTCCGTTCGATGTTCGAGATCCACAAGGAGGTGTCGGCCACCAGCCAGGTTCTCGGGTCAAGGTCGGCCGTGACCGAGCAGATGCACGCGCTGAGCGAGGCCGCCGAGGTACCCATGATCGTCGACACGATCCTGGAGTGCGACGTTCACATACCGGACCAGGTCGCCCAGGAAGCCCGCAACGCCGTCCAGGTCCTCTATCGACTCTCACCGTATCCGTTGGGTTATCCCGCCTGGCGGGACTACCACTCCCGGTTCCGGACCCGCTACGGGACGGGCGCCTTCGTGCCGGTCATGGACCTGATCTCCGACAGTGGCCTGGGAGTTCCGGCCGACTATCTGGGCTCGGCGCGCGGGCGTGCCGCTCGGCAGGTGAGTGAACGTGACGAGAAACTACTGGCGCTGATCCAACGGGCCACGCTGTCCGGCGGCGGCGAAATCGTCCTGACTGATCAGATGATCGAGGAGCTTGCGGTCAGCGATCCGGCCGACGTGCACCTGCCTGCTCGGGTCGAGGTGGCCGTGGAGATCCGCTCCATGTCCGTTGAGGCGCTGGCCCGCGGCCGGTTCACGGTGGCGGTGACCGGCACGCCACGGCCCGGCAGCAGCATGGCTGGCCGCTACGCCCACCTGCTGCCAGCGGACGGCCGCGACCTGATCGCGGGCACCTTCGCTGCGGCCGGCACCGACGCGATCCCCGCGCAGCTCTCCTTCGCCCCGCGTAAGCGGCGCAACGAGAACGTCGCGCGCACGCAGCAGCTCCTGACACATGTGATCCCCGTGGCCGAATACCGCGACGGCGACGAACGCCTGATCCCCCTGACGGACCTCGCGGTCAGCGTGGACGACCGCCGCTTCTACCTCGCCCAGATCTCCACCGGCCGGTACGTCGAACCGCGGGTCGCCCACGCCCTGGAGGCCGGCGTGCACACCCCGCCGCTCGCGAGGTTCCTCGCTGAGATCACCACCGCCCGAGCCGCCGTGTACAAGGCATTCCACTTCGGCGCGGCGGCACAGCTTCCCTACCTTCCACGCGTTCGATACCGGCGCACCGTGCTGTCTCCGGCACGGTGGCTGCTAGCGGCCGGTGAACTTCCCGGCCGCGGCGCCTCGACGGCCGAGTGGGACGCCGCGCTGGAAGACTGGTGCAGCCGGTGGTGGGTTCCCGGCCATGTCGCGATGGTGGAGCACGACCGGCGGCAGCCGGTGGACCTCGGCCACCCGCTTCACCGTCTCCTGCTGCGCACCCGGCTGGAACGCGCTGACCGCCTGGAACTGCGCGAGACGTCGACCCTGGAAGACGTGGCCTGGCTGGGGCGTGCCCACGAGGTGCTGATCCCCATGGTCTTGGACCCGCAGCCCGCCACAGATCCCGGGCCAGGCATCAGCACACGGCGAGTCGTGGCCGTCGACGCCGGGCATCTCCCCGGCGAGTCCACGGTCGTGTCCGCGCACCTGTACGGGCATCCGGCGCGCGTCGAGGAACTCCTGACGCAACACCTTCCCCACATGATCGACGCCTTCGGCGTCCACAGGCCGCGCTGGTGGTTTCGGCGGAACCGCGAAATGCGCAGACCAGAGATCGACCAGTACCTCGCCGTATACCTCTGGCTATCGGAGCCCTCCGCATACGGCCCTGCCGCCGCATGCCTCGCCCGGTGGGCCGACGATCTGCGCCGACAACACCTGCTCGCGCACGTCTCGCTCACCACCTATGACCCCCAGTCGGGACGTTACGGACACAGCCCAGCCCTGGACCACGTCCAGGACGTCTTCGCCGCCGACTCGGCCTGCGCCATCGCCCAGATCAGCGCATCCATCCGCGCAGGCGTGCATCCCCAGGCCCTGGCCGCTGCCAGCCTGGTCGACCTGGCAGTGAGCTACGCCGGGTCCCCACAAGACGGGCTGGACTGGCTGATCCGCGAACTCCGCCAAGAACACGGAAGGCTGGACCCCGCGCTACGGCAACAGACACTCGAACTAGCCGACCCGCACGGCAGTTGGACGCGGCTGCAATCCCTGCCCGGCGGACGCGATGTCCTGGCTGCCTGGGGCACCCGCGCCAGTGCGCTGGCGGCATACCGAGATGCCCTCGCTGACCAACGCGACCCGATGCCGGTCCTGCGATCGCTCCTGCACCTGCACCACAATCGCGCTGTCGGTGTCGACCCGGCTGTCGAACGAGCCACCGGCCGGCTCGCACGGGCCTGCGCGCTGCGCCACACCGCCCACCGCACGGAGACATGAGTGGCGACCTCAACGAGCACCCCTCCGGGAATCGCGCAGACCGTTGATCTTTACGCCGAGCGGCTAGCTCTGCCCGAGCCCCCGCCCGAGAGCGAACCCTGGGCACCGCAGTCCCTCACGAAAGGCAGCGCGGGCATCGCCCTGCTCCACATCGAACGCGCCCACGCCGGGCTCGGCACGTGGCAGCAGGCCGACCGCTGGATCCGCAGCGCGGTCGCCGCGCCGGCCAACATCACAGACAACACCGGCCTGTACCTCGGCGCCCCAGCGATCACCTTCATGCTGGACGCCGCGGCAGGAAGCGACCCGAGCCGCTACCGCGGCGCCCTCGCCGCCATCGACGGGCACGTCGCCGCGATCGCCCACCACCGAGCCGACGCAGCCATGGAGCGCATCGCGGCCGGGAGACTGCCAGGGTTCCGCGAGTACGACGTGTTTTTCGGTCTGACCGGGATCGGCGCGCTGCTACTGCGTCGCGCTCCCCAGGGCAGCGCAATGGAGCGGGTTCTCGCCTACCTCGTCGCCTTGTCTAAGCCGCATCGGATCGACGGGCAGATGCTGCCGGGCTGGTGGGTCAACCACGATCCGCACCGCCGCGCCTCCCCTGCCTACCCCGGTGGGCACAGCAACTTGGGCCTCGCTCACGGGATAGCCGGGCCGCTGTCCTTGCTCAGTCGGGCGATGCGGCGTGGTGTCGTCGTCGACGGACAGCACGATACGATCATAAACGTCTGCGCCTGGCTCGACGCCTGGCAGCAGGACGGCGAAGCCGGACCCTGGTGGCCGGAATGGATCACTCTGCCCGACCTGCGTCAGGGCAGAACAAGCCAGCCCGGCCCGGCGCGTCCCAG
>NZ_CDWWEW010000249.1:0-7621 GCF_977966315.1 Frankia sp. CeRuru1 | reverse complement strand
TCGACCCATCCGCGTGCGGGAGTCATCGCAGGTCACGGGTCTACGCGGGCGGAACGGAATCTTCGCAGCGATACCCACGTCGCGCTCGACGGCCACGGTGAGCCGGCGACGGCGTAGGCTAATGCGGCTTGGGGTGGGGCGTAATCGCAGTCGCGGTTGCGTCGCGATCAATCGCTACATTTTTGTCACGATGTAGTGAACCGCGCACCGATCTCCGCCTGAAGCCATTCAAGGTGTCGTGCGTCGGCACACGAAGGGGCTGCGGACGCTTTGACTTCAACGGCGGCGATCGCCTGGAGATATCTGCGAAGCCGATCCCGGGTCGCGCTGCAGAATCGTCGGCCGGACCAGGAACGGGCGAAGACCTGGGGGCACGACGTGCGTGTGTTGTTGTCAACCTATGGGGGGCGCGGTGACGAGGGAAGGCAACGAGAGATGAGGACGTGCCCAACACGAGGCTCGACAGAGCTGGAGGTGCCGGTGATTCGATCGGCCGGTGCCGTGCGAGAGAGCACGGCTGCCCCGGAGGTATCGCGATGAGCGAGCAGTACGTGTTGGGTCTTCAAGAGGTTGACGAGATGCAGGTCGCGGTCGTTGGCGGCAAGGGTGCGCACCTGGGGGCGCTGTCGCGGATCGAAGGCATCCGCGTGCCGGCTGGCTTTTGCGTGACGACGGACGCCTTCCGGCGGATCATGGCGGAAGTGCCGTCGATCGAGGGTCGGCTCGAGCAGCTGTCGCGCCTGAAGCCGGACGACCGGGAGGCGATCCGCACGCTCAGCGCGGAGATTCGCCGGACCATCGAAGGGATCGCCATCCCGGGCGATCTCGCGGCGGCGATTACCCGCGCGCTCGCCCAGCTCGGCGGGCAAGCCGCGTACGCCGTCCGGTCCAGTGCGACGGCAGAGGACCTGCCGACGGCCTCCTTCGCCGGCCAGCAGGACACGTACCTGAACGTCGTGGGGCCGGCGGCGATCCTCCGGCACGTCAGCCGGTGCTGGGCCTCGCTGTTCACCGAGCGGGCCGTGACCTACCGCCAGCGCAACGGCGTTGACCACCGTACGGTCCACATGGCGGTGGTCGTGCAGCAGCTGGTCTTCCCTCATGCGGCTGGCGTCCTGTTCACAGCCGACCCCGTCACGTCCAACCGGAAGGTCGCCTCCGTGGAGGCCAGCTTTGGCCTCGGTGAGGCCCTGGTCTCCGGCCTGGTGAACCCGGACGTCTTCAAGGTGCGCGACGGCGAGGTCGTCGCCGAGGCGGTCGGCGCCAAGCAGCGTGCGGTTCACGCCTCGCCGGCGGGCGGGACGCAGGAACAGGCGATCGACCTAGAGCGGCAGGAGCAGCCGGCGCTGACGGCTGCGCAGGTCGTGCGGCTCGTGCAGCTCGGCCGGCGGATCGAAGCGCACTTCGGCCGCCCCCAGGACATCGAATGGTGCCTGGTCGACGACGGCTTCCAGATCGTCCAGAGCCGGCCGATCACCACGCTGTTCCCCATCCCCGAGTCCGGCGACCGGGAGAACCACGTCTATGTCTCCGTCGGCCATCACACGTCTATGTCTCCGTCGGCCATCAGCAGATGATGACCGACCCCATGAAGCCCCTGGGGCTCTCCTTCCTTCTGGCAGATGACGACCCCCGCGCCCATGGCCGAGGCCGGCGGCCGCCTGTTCGTCGACGTCACCCAGAGGCTGGTCTCGCCGACGAGCCGCGCCGGCTTCCTGGAGCTCATGGGGAAATCCGATCCGCTGACCGGGGACGCGCTGCAGACCATCCTCGAGCGCGACGGCTTCATCCGGCCGCTGCCTGACGAGGGTCCCCCCCGGGCCACTGTCCGGCGGCGCGCCAGCCCCGATCGAGACCGATCCGGCCATCGTCACCGAGTTGATCGGGCGCAGCGAGGCCTCCATCGCCGCCTCGGAACGCGACATCCGGACGAAGTCGGGAGTGGCGCTGCTCGACGTCGCTGACGTGATCCGCCCACATCCGGGCGTGGTGGCGTTTCTGCAGCACGTCGAGGACGAGGGTTTCCTGGACGCGCTGCCCAAGCTCGCGGGCGGGTGGGAAGCGCGAGACGCCGTCGAGGCCTGGCTCGACAAGTACGGCATGCGCTGCGTCGGCGAGATCGACATCACGCGGCCGCGTTGGCGTGAACGCCCCTCCACGCTCGTGCCCATGATCCTCGGCAACATCAAGAACTTCGAGCTGGGCGAGAGCCGACGACGCTTCGAGCAAGGCCGGCAGAAGGCCTGGAAGAAGGAGCAGGAGCTGCTGGAGCGCTTGCGGGCCCTGCCGGACGGGGAGCGCAAGGCCGACGAGACGAAGCGGATGATCGACCGGGTCCGGACCTTCATCGGGTACCGGGAGTATCCGAAGTACGGCATGATCAGCCGCTACTTCGTGTACAAGCAGGCCTTGTTGGAAGAAGCCGAGCGCCTCGTACAGGCCCACGTACTTCGTGAGAAGGAGGACATCTTCTACCTCACGTTCCAGGAGCTCCACGACGTCGTGCGCACGAACCGCGTGGATGACCGGCTCATCGGCCGGCGCAAGGACGCGTTCAGGTCGTATCAAGCGCTCACGCCGCCCCGGGTGCTCACGTCGGATGGCGAAGTCATCGCCGGGGCGTACCGACGCGACGATTTGCCGGCCGGCGCGCTGAGCGGCCTACCGGTCTCCGCCGGGACCATCGAAGGGCGGGCCCGCGTCATCCTGGACATGGCACGGGCCGATCTCGAACCGGGCGACATCCTCGTCACGGCCCACACGGACCCCAGCTGGACGCCCCTCTTTGTCGCCATCGCGGGCTTGGTGACGGAGGTCGGAGGATTAATGACTCACGGCGCGGTGATCGCACGGGAGTACGGATTGCCGGCCGTCGTCGGTGTGGTAGATGCCACCCGACTGATCCCCGATGGGCAGCGGATCCGCGTGCACGGCACCGACAGGTACGTCGAGATTCTACCCTGACTGATCACACCGAGAACACCCATCCGTGGCTTCCGACCAAAACAACGCTAAACGCTAAGAAGTTAATCTTTCTGGGTTAGGATTCGGAATGAAATAACTTGTTCACTTCGGAGTCCTCGCGAGCCCGTGACCTGCGAAGACGCATATTGGCCTGCATTAATTACTTCATTACGAATTCTTACGCGGATGTGGGCGCGTCCTCGGCGGCGAGGCGCTCGCAACGTCGCTTCCCCCACTCGCCCAGCGGGCGGAGGGCCTCGTTGAGGGACGTGCCGTGCTCGGTGAGGGACAAGGACGAGGGCGCCGGGATCGTCCTCCAGCGCGGCCTCCAGCTCCTCGACGAGCGTGAGGGACAGGTGATTGGCCGGGTCGCCCTTGGCCTTCCGTAAGCGCGGAGTCTTCATCACCTCCGGCACGCTGGAGCTAGCGTGACAGCCGGACTCGGCCGAGCTGAGATCAGATCGTTGCTGGAGGAACTGGACGCCGAAGACGACGTCCCGGCCTCAAATTCGAACGGATCCACGGGCCCCGGCCCACCCGCGCCGGGGCCGGCGCGGGGCCCGTCCGGACCGGCGCTACCCGCCGAATGCAGCAAGTGCCTCGTCGATGACCGCATGACGATGGTGCAGCCCCGGCTCGTTGCGCCCGAAGACGAGCTCAGGCCGCACCCCCAACGCCATGTTCTTCTGGATGTCGATCGCCATGCGGTAGTCCTCGTCGCGCACCGTGGCGTGCGCGTACTCGAAGATCTCGTCCGCGGCGGTTCGCGTCGCCTCGTCCGTGAGATCCATCGGCGACGCGTTCTGGTGGTAGGTGATCGAATGACCCGGCCCACTCCCGGGATAGACCCGGAACACCTCGCCGTTGGCGACGGTGACCGAAAGGACGATGTTGGGGAACAATGCGTAGATCACCACGAGGTTGTGCAGTGGTTCCCATTCTTCCTCGGGCTTGTCCGCGAGGTCCGTGATGTGCCGCATCGGGAAGACCAGCCGATGGTGCGGGCCGAAGGAGTCGAACAGCGCGCAGTTGCTCTTGGTGATCAGCGCGAACGTGTCCCGGTGCACCGTGGCGAAGTGATAGTTCTCGGCGAACGTGTCAAGCGCGAACTTCCAGTTGATCGGGAAGTCGAGCACCTTCTCGCCCACCGAAGCCCAGCTACCGATGTCCCAGGACGCGAGTTCCGGGCCGAGCTCTCCCAGGTGGGCGTCGATGTCCAGGGGACCGCTGTCCGGCTGGAGACCGACCCACAGGAATCCGGAATGCTCCGCGGCGGGCAGTTGCGTGAGGCGGGGCTTCCCGGCCATCGTCGAGGGGAAACCTTCACGGCCGGGTCCGCCGACGAAGTCACCCTGGGCGTCATATACCCAGGCGTGATACGGGCAGACGAACCGTTCGGCCACGCCACAGCCCTCCGCGACCGGCGCCTGGCGATGGGCGCAGACGTTCTGGAAAGCCCTGACCGTGCCGTCCTCGCCCCGGGTCAGAAGCACGGGAACGCCCATGACGGTCTTCGTGCAGTAGCTTCCGGGTGCCGGCAGCTCAGAGCGGTAGCCGACAAGCTGCGGAGAGCGCAGGACAAGCTCGCGCTCGCGCTCGAAGCGTTCCTGGCCCGTGTACGCCAGGGCTGGCTGGCGGCGCTCAGCGGGCACCATGTCGGTCGTCTTGTCCATCGCGATTTTGAGCGCCCGTCGAGTGAGATCGATGAGCTCGTGGCGGTCGATCTGAGGCCTCCTTGATGCGGCAGTCCTGATACGGCGGTTACGTCATGCCAAGAGCACCGAAGTATCGGCACAAGATCGCATATGACGTAGTAGCGAAATCGTATGTGCCCTCGGCCAAACGCCGTTGAGCCGGCATCGTCGAATTCTCAATAGGAGCGACGGTGTCACTCTATGTGCAACACCGACAATAATCCCGGGTGGATGGGTGCGCTATGTCATAGCTATACGACCCTGCGTAGACGACACCCGAACGGATGGTCAGGGCGAGCCGATGGTCAGGGCGAGCCGATGGTCAGGGCGTGCAGGTGCTGCCGGGCTGACCGAAACCCGGCCGGGAGAGGTCGAGGTCGATCCTGTTGTCCGGGCCGAGGACGCGCGTGCGTTCCAGGACGCATTCCCGATGCGTCACGGTGTCGGTGACGGTGATGCGCTGAGGGCCGGCGTAGAGCGCTCCGCTACTCCAGTCGGACGACCCGGTGCTGGTGCGAACGGCGAAGGAGGAGATCGGGTAGCCGGTGGAGGAACGGGCGTGGCCACCGAAGATGACGATCCGCACCCGGCCCGGTGCCGGCGGCCGGCCGCGGTCGGTCAGTTGCCCGCTGATCCGAGCGGTCCCGGGGTCGCCGAGGGCGGTGAGGGCGATGCGGCCGATGGCGACGGAGTACGTCCAGCCGTGTGCCCAATGGTCGAACCGGTCGATGTAGAAACGCGAATGGACAACCTCGGCGTCATGCGCCTGATCCGGGTAGAACTCGAACGACAGGCCGGCGGTGCGCGCTCCCCAGTCGGTCCGCAGCAGACCACCCCGGACCAGGTCGGGCTGGGTGTTGCTCATGAAGTAGCCGGCCGGGAAAAGCAGGCCTCCGCCGGGAGGGAAACGGGAGTAGGTGGTGTAACTTCCCCGCTCCTGGCAGGCGTTGACGAAGGCGTCGCCCGTACGGGTCCGCGGGTCGTAGTTCTGGCAGGGAAGGTACGGTCGGCTGGTCGACCCGAGCACCAGGTCCACACCGACCGCACCGCCGATCGATGTCGGGCCTCCGTTACGATCCGTGAACCCCTCGAAGGGAACCGCGACGCCCTCGCCGCGGGTGGGACCGCCGGCCGCCCTGACCGGCGACGATGTCGCCATGGAAAGTAAAATGATTACGACCGCGAGCAGGAAAGCTCTCCTCCCCTCACGCGTCCTCGCGCTCCAGACCCGGGTACGAGCCAGCCCGCGGATCATGTCGACGTCCTCTCGCCTGGGGAGCCTCTGCCATCAAGCCGATGACACACGCAGGGAGGGGGCGCGCCGGCGGTGCTTTCCATAACCGACACGCAGTCGTTGCGAAACCGCAAGGAGAATGTCCGCTCGTGCTCAGCCTCCTGGAGCCCCCTCGTTCCCGTCTCCGGGCCGCGACTACGGCACGCGGCTACGGTACCTGGGGAACCGATCAGATGACACGCATGGGATGAGAGGGATAGAATAGCCGGCTGGATTCCGACGGTAGTGGTGACGGGTGCGGGACGGGGAATCGGCGCGGCGATCGCCACCGATCTCGCCCGGCGCGGATATCACGTGGTCGTGAACTACCGGCGGGATGCCGCGGCCGCCGCGGCCGTCGTCGCCGGCATCCAGCGGGACGGCGGCCAGCGGAGGTCAGCGGCCGATCCAGGTCAGGGGCCGGCGGAGGTCTCGGCGAGCTCCGCGACGAACGGACGGCCCTCCCGCCACGCGGCCACCTGCTCGGGCCGGCCGAAGACCTTCAGGTAGTTCTCGACGTTGGTCTCGTCGATCTCGCCCAGCACGACGGGTTCGAAGTCGGTGCCGTCCTCCCCGACGAAGGCCGGCAGCGGTTCCAGCACAGTGTCCAGACTCGGATAGTAGAAGATCCCGGTCGACTGCCGGGTCGCGCTGCCGCCGGCCACGACCCGGTGCCGGCCGGCCGGCAGCAGACCGTTGGTCCAGCGGGTGAGGATCGTTCCGGAGAGCACCTGCAACGCCCCGGGCACGACGGGCACCGGGATCCAGGTGCCGTCGGGCTGTTGCGCCTGGAGCCCGGAGTACTCGCCGTGCTGGTGCAGGACGGTCACCGCCGAGCCGTCGGCGTGCTCCAGCAGGAGAAGCTTCTCCTCCTCGGAGGCCGTGTCCGGGTAGGTCCAGGTCGGGTAGTCGTTGACGAGCAGGTTGAGGTGGTACGGCTCGTCCTGCGGGAAACTGCCGGCGGGTAGTCCGAGCAGCCGCTCGTACAGGCCGAGCACCCGCCGGGCCAGCGCCGCGGCCGCCTCGGCGTAGGCGACGGTGACCCCGCGCAGGTCGGGGTCCTGCGGCGGCCAGACGTTGGCGTGTTGGTAGAGCCCGAGCCACCGCTTCGACACGCCCGCCGCGGCAGCGTCGGCCGGGTTGTCGAACTGGCCCACGGAGTACCGTTCGATTTCCAGGCGGCCGAAGTCGTCAGGCCACTGCCGCCAGCCCCGGAAGGGGTGTCCGGTGGGACTGGCCAGCTTCGCCTTCTCCGCCCGCGGCAGACGCAGGATCCGCTCGACCCGACGCTGGAAGTCCTCGATCAGCTCCAGCGGAACGCCGTGGTTGACAATCTGGATCAGGCCGATCCGCTCGGCCGCCGCGCGCACGCGCCGCAGCAGGTCCGCGGGCGCGTCCTCGGCGAGGGCCACTTCCAGGTCGATGACGGGAATCTCGTCGGTCATGGCAGGGGGGTCCTCTCCGGTTTCTCCGACATCAGACATTCTCCTTCTCCGCCATCGCCCCGGTGCCCACCGCCGGCAGTGGCGGGAGCACAGGCAGATCAGCGGCGTCGAGATGGCAGTGCACGGTGTGGGATGCCGTCGTGGCGGCCCCGTCGAGCAGTCGGACGGGAGGGACAACGGAGTCGCAGAGCCCCTCCACCCGGCTGGGGCAACTCCCGGCGAAGCCGCAGCCCACGGCCGCGGGG
>NZ_CDWWEW010000248.1:1581-7829 GCF_977966315.1 Frankia sp. CeRuru1 | reverse complement strand
CCGTTACGGTTAGCACCGACCGGTGATCGTCGGAAAATATGGCACGGATGGCAGAACACAAAAAACTTCTACGATGAGTAATGTACCTGTTGCTTATGGTTGTCGCTGGCCTGATCCGCAGGGTGCGCGGCCACTGGAGAAGCTCAGGAGAGTTCGCGGTTCGCGCCACAGGGCGGAATCTGCCAGGTAGTCTTCGCGGCAGCGAGTGCAGCGTCTCGAGGGCTAGGGTCTACACTGCTTGGTAGGCCCGGCGATCGCTGATGTCCGGGTGTGCCTGCACGGGGAATGGTTCCGCGTCTTCGTTCGTTACCTCCCACGTGCACAGAACGAGACGACCCACCCGCACCGACCATCGGATTTGCCACTGATGACGCTGCCTGCTCTGGAATTTGCCGAGCGCACCGATGACAACCGCCCGCGCAGCCCGCGGCGCGCCCGTCGGGCCGCTCCTCCTGTCCGCACCGCTCCCAGCCGTTCGCTGGCCGCTGTTCCCGACGATACCGACGAGCTCGACGCGGGCGCGGTGGCCGAGGTCATCGCCCGTGGTCGCGAGGCCGGCGAGATCAGCCGCTCCGAGCTGCGTGACGCGCTCGAGTCCGCGGACCTCGGTATCGAACTGTTGCCCGTTCTCATCGCGCGCATCAACGCCGCTGGCGTCGAACTCCTCGACGAGGAGGATGCGAGCGATGACGCCACCGCCGCCAGCCGGTCCACCGCCGAACACGCGGGTACCGCCGACCTCGTACGCATGTACCTGCGCGAGATCGGCAAGGTGCCGCTGCTCAACGCCGCCCAGGAGGTCGAACTCTCCAAGCGGGTCGAGGCGGGCCTGTTCGCCGAGTACAAGCTCGAGAGCGTCCCCGACCTGCCCGCCGACCTTTGTCGTGACCTCGGTCTGCTCGTCAAGGACGGCCATGCCGCCAAGCAGCAGCTCGTCTCGGCGAACCTGCGGCTGGTGGTCTCCGTCGCCAAGAAGTACAGCGGTCGCGGGATGACCTTGCTGGACCTGGTCCAGGAGGGCAACCTCGGCCTTATCCGCGCGGTGGAGAAGTTCGACTACGCCAAGGGCTACAAGTTCTCGACCTATGCAACCTGGTGGATCCGCCAGGCCATCGGCCGGGCGCTCGCCGACCAGGCGCGGACGATCCGCATCCCGGTCCACGTGGTCGAGCAGATCAACAAGATTACCCGGTTGCAGCGCCAGCTCGTCTCCACGCTCGGCCGTGAGCCGACCGACGAGGAGCTCGCCCTCGAGCTGGACATGCCGATCGAGCAGGTGGTGGAGCTGCGCCGGTATGCGCAGGACACCGTCAGCCTGGAGACCTCGGTCGGCGACGACGGCGACTCCGTGCTCGGCGACTTCATCGAGGACTCCGACGCGACCTCCCCGGCGGACGCCGCCTCCTACGGCGCCATGCAGGACGAGATCGATAACGTCCTCGGTGGCCTGAGCCCGCGGGAGCGCGAGGTGATGCGGCTGCGCTTCGGTCTCGCCGACGGCAAGCAGCACACCCTCGCCGAGGTGGGCAACCGGCTCGGCCTGACCCGTGAGCGCATCCGTCAGATCGAGCGGGACACGCTTCGGGAGCTGCGCAAGCCCGCCGTCGCCGGTCGGCTGCGCGAGTTCCTCGACTGATCGATCGGGCGAACGCACCTCCGGTCGGGTCCGCGGGGCACGTGCACGGGTGCACAGTGCCGCACAGGTGCACAGTGCGGCACAGGTGCACGGGGGTGGAAGACAGGAGTACCGCGATCATGGCGGTCACGCCATGATCGCGTGATCGATGAAAGCCGGATCTTCGTTTTTGCCGGGCGAAGATCCGGCTTTGCCGTATCAGGCTCCGGGTTCGGCCTCGGGTTCGGCCTCCTCGCCGGATCCGGTGCCGGGTTCCAGCGTGGTTCCCGTCCTCGGCTCCGGCGCCGACCGCCGGGACCGGGCCGAGGCGGCGGCGAAGGGCAGCAGGGCATCGGGGTTGGCGACCGAGTCGAGGCTCACGGCCTCGTCCAGGGCGGTTCCGGCGAGCAGGCGCTTCACCGGTACCTCGAGCTTCTTGCCGGTGTGGGTCCGAGGGATCTCGGTGATCTCGATGATCCGGTCGGGGACGTGGCGTGGGCTGAGTTCGGCGCGCAGAACCTCGCGCAGCCGGGCGGCCACCGCATCGGTCAGGCCGGGCTCGGTGAGGACGACGAAGAGGAGCAGCTCGCCGTGCCCGCGCTCGTCCGCGGTGTCGACCGCGAGGCTGTCTGCGATCCCGGGGGCCCGCTCGACCACGCTGTAGAGCTCGCTGGTGCCGATCCGGACGCCGCCGCGGTTCAACGTCGCGTCCGAACGTCCCTGGATGACGACGGCACCGGTAGGCGTGATCCTCGCCCAGTCCCCGTGGCGCCAGACGCCGGGGTAGACGGAGAAGTAGCTCTCCCGCAGCCGGCCGCCGTCCGGGTCGGCCCAGAAGCACAGCGGCATGGACGGCATCGGCGCGGTCACGACGAGCTCACCGACCTCGTCAACGACCTCCTCGCCGGCCTCGTCGAAGACGCGCACCGCGCAGCCCAGCGCGCGCGATCCGATCTCCCCGGCCCGCACCGGCATCGTTGGCAGGCCTGCCACCAGCGCCGTGCAGACGTCGGTGCCACCGCTGATTGACGACAGCATCACGGTCGGGCTCACCGCTTCGTACACCCAGGCATAGCCGGCTGCGGACAGTGGCGATCCGGTCGATCCGACGGTGCGCAGCCTGGACAGATCGGCGAACTCGCGCGGGACCAGCCCGGCGTCCTCGCAGGCCTGCAGGTAGCCCGCGGACGTGCCCAGGCACGTGAGCTCCAGGGCCTCCGTCAGACCGAACAGGGTGCCGAGCGCCGGGTAGCCGGGCGCTCCGTCGTAGAGCACGACGGTCGCGCCGACGAGCAAACCGGAGACCAGGTAGTTCCACATCATCCAGCCGGTCGTGGTGAACCAGCAGAACCGGTCGTCCGGACCGAGATCGAGGTGCAACGCCAGCGACTTCAGGTGCTCCAGCAGGATGCCGCCGTGGCCGTGCACGATCGCTTTGGGGGGGCCGGTCGTGCCGGACGAGTAGAGGATCCACAGCGGCGCGTCAAAGGCGACCCGGGTGAACTCGGGCTCGGAGGTCTCCGAAGCCATCAGCTCGTCCCAGGTGAGCAGTCCCGGTAGCCCCGCGGCCCGGGCCCGGGAGAGCGCGTCCGGCCACAGGTACGGCACGATCACGCTTGCCCCGAGTCCCGGCAGGTCGCCGGCGAGCGCGGCGAGGGCGGCGAGGGTGTCGTAGCTCTTCCCGCGGAAGCTGTAGCCGTCAACGCCGATCAGGACCTTCGGGTCGATCTGGCCGAACCGCGCGCGCAGGGCCGTCGGGCCGAGCTCCGGCGAGCATGACGACCACACCGCGCCGATGCTGGCGGCGGCCAGCATCCCCACCATCGCGTAGACGGTGTTGGGCAGCACGGCGCAGACCCGATCACCCTCGGCGACACCCAGGCTCCGCAGTCCCGCCGCCGCCTTCGCCACCTGCCGGCGCAGCTCGTCCCAGGACACCACGGCCGTGGCACCGTCCTCGCGTACGGCGATGACGGCCGGAGCTGGCCCGCGCCGGGTGAGCGCGTTCTCCGCGTAGTTTACCCGGGCACCGGGAAACCAGACCGCGCCGGGCATCGCCGCGTCGGCGAGCGCCGGACCGGTGCCGCGGTCCCCCTCGACCGCGCAGAAATCCCAGATCGACTCCCAGAACGCGTCCAGGTCGGTAACCGACCACTCCCACAGGCGCGTGTCGTCGGCGAGCTCAACCCCCCGCTCGGCAGCGAGCCAGGCGCGGTAGTTGGTCACCGCGGCCTGGCTGATCCGACGGGGAGGCGGTTCCCACAGCGGCGTGCCGGCAGCCACCGGCCCACCACCACGGCCGGCCGGCTGCCGCCCGTCCTCCCTCGCCGTATAGTCCGGTGTCACTCGGTCTGCTGCCACGGGCACTGACCCTAGGCCATTCCGGGCAGATCTACGTGCCTCATCGACGGCTCCGGATCCTCGTCACCGACACCACCGCTACCTCCGGGAGCGTGATCGGGCTACGGTCGACAGATGAGTGTCCCGGGCGATTCCGAGCGGCGGGCCGACGGTCGCCCGCCGGCCGAGCCGCTGGCCGAGCCGACGGTCGTGACCTGGGATCCGGCCATGGCCGGCTACGACTTCGGGCCGGCGCATCCGCTGCATCCCGTGCGGCTTGAGCTCACCATGGACCTCGCTATGAGTCTCGGCGTTCTCGACGCACCGGGCATCCGGATCTCCAGGCCGACCCTCGCCTCCGACGACCTCATCGGCCTGATCCACGATCCGGTCTACCTGAGCGCGGTCCGTGCCGCGCCCGACCCGGCGCAGGCAAGGTTCGCGGCCCTGTTCGGCCTGGGCACAGCCGACAACCCCATCTTCGAACGGATGCACGAGGCCGCCGCGCTCATCACCGGTGGCACGGTCGAGGCGGCACGGGCGGTGTGGAGCGGGCCGCCGCGGCACGCCGTGTCGATCGCCGGGGGGCTGCATCACGCGATGCCGGGAATGGCGAGCGGATTCTGCATCTACAACGACCCGGCGATTGCGATCGCCTGGTTGCTCTCCGCCGGAGCCACCAGAGTGGCGTACGTCGACGTGGACGTGCATCACGGCGACGGCGTGCAGACGGCGTTCTACGACGATCCGCGGGTGCTCACCATCTCCCTGCACCAGACGGGGAGCACCCTCTTCCCGGGCACCGGATTCCCGACCGAGGTGGGTGCTCCCGCCGCGGAGGGCACCGCGGTGAACGTGGCGTTGCCCCCCGCCACCGGCGATGCCGGCTGGCTGCGCGCCTTCTCCGGGGTGGTGCCGGTGCTCCTGCGGTCCTTCCGGCCGCAGGTGCTGGTGACCCAGCACGGCTGCGACACGCACGCCTTCGACCCGCTGGCCGATCTGGCGCTGTCGGTGGACGGCCAACGGGCCTCCTACGACCTGCTGCACGCGCTGGCCCACGAGGTCTGCGACGGGCGCTGGCTGGCCTGCGGCGGTGGCGGGTACGCGCTGGACACGGTCGTGCCGCGGGCCTGGACGCAGCTGCTGGCGATCGCCGGCCACGTGCCCCTGGATGCCGGCCGCGCCCTGCCGGAGGACTGGCGGTCCGCGGCGCCGGGACGGGTGCGGGCGGCGACCGGGCAGAAGTCCCTCGGCGCCGCCGCCATGCCCCGGGCGCTCGGGGACGGGGTGAGTGTCCGGTACC
Organism: Frankia sp. CeRuru1; assembly: GCF_977966315.1. Taxonomy (NCBI): domain Bacteria; kingdom Bacillati; phylum Actinomycetota; class Actinomycetes; order Frankiales; family Frankiaceae; genus Frankia; species Frankia sp. CeRuru1. Next base: position 2,571 of record NZ_CDWWEW010000248.1, on the reverse strand, counting down.
GTCCCTGGGACGCGGGCGAGGGAGACCCCGACGATCCGTTGGACCGGACGGTGGCGGCGACCCGGCGTCAGGTGCTGCCGTTGCACGGCCTCGACCCCACCGTCGACCGTTGAGCACGGAGTAAGAGCTGAGCACTGCGTGAGAACCGGGTGAGCGCCGCGTGAGCACCGAGCCTCCGGTCGTCTATCCGGTCGAGTGGGAGGCCGACGTCATCCTCAGTGACGGCGGCACCGCCCACATCCGCCCGATCCTGCCGACGGACGGCCCGCTGCTGCGGACCTTCTGGACCCGGCTGTCGACCCAGTCGATCTACTTCCGGTTCTTCGCCGTGCGCCGTGCCCTGAGCGACGCCGACATCCAACGGATGACGACCGTCGACCAGCGGCTGCGCGGCGCCATCGTCGCAATGATCGGCGACGACCTGGTCGCGGTCTCCCACTGGGAGAGCACCGCCGCACGGCCGACCGAGGCGGAGGTCGCCTTCCTGGTGGAGGACGCCCAGCAGGGACGAGGGCTGGGTTCGGTGCTGCTGGAGCATCTTGCCGCCGTGGCCTGGGACCGCGGGATCCGCCGCTTCGACGCCGACGTGCTCGGGGAGAACCAGCAGATGATCCGGGTCTTTCTCGATGCCGGTTACACGGTCTCGAGGACCTGGGACTCGGGCGCGGTCCGGCTGTCCTTCGAGATCACCCCCACCCAGAAGTCGGTCGGGGTGATGCGGGCCCGGGAGCACCATGCCGAGGCCGCCTCGATCGGTCGGCTGCTGCATCCGCGCGCGATCGCCGTCATCGGTGCGGGGCGGTCCGCCGGGTCCGTGGGCAACGCGGTCCTGCGTCACCTGCTCGCCGGCGGCTTCGACGGCCCCGTCTAGCCGGTAAACCCGGCCGCGGCCGCGGCCGCAGCCGGCGGCGCGGTGGCGTCGATCCAGGCCTACGCCGGCATCGAGGACGTGCCGCGTCCGGTCGACCTGGCCGTGGTGTGAGTGCCGCC
>NZ_CDWWEW010000248.1:0-1442 GCF_977966315.1 Frankia sp. CeRuru1 | reverse complement strand
TGACGTCGTCACCGCCTGCGGGCGGGCCGGGGTCTGGGGGCTGGTCGTCCTCACCGACCAGCGCGACGCCGCCGCAGACGCGGCCCTGGTGGCCGAGGCCCGGGCGGATGGCATGCGGGTGGTCGGCCCGGCGAGCATGGGCATCCAGAATCCGGCGGCGGGGTTGAACGCCTCGATGGTGCCCCGGATGCCCCCGGCCGGCCGCATCGGCTGCTACTCCCAGTCGGGTCCGTTCGGCCGGGCCATCCTGGCGGCGGCCGCGCGCGAGGTCGGTCTGTCGGTCTTCGTCTCCGCCGGGGACCGGGCCGACGTGAGCGGTAACGACCTGCTCCAGTACTGGGAGGAGGACCCCGGGACCGACGCGATGATTATGCATCTGGAGACCTTCGGTAATCCCCGCAAGTTCGCCGCGCTGCGCCGGGTGGTGGGCTACGCCCAGTGGCGGGCACGCCCGATCGGCACCGTGCCGACGACGGCGGTGCGGGCAGACGAGGCGCGTTCGCTCGTCGCCGGACTCACCGGTCGCCTTCCGGAGGATCAGGCCACCGCCCTGCTGGACTGCTACGGCGTTACGGTGGAGCCGGCCGTCCTGGTGACGTCCCCGCGCCGGGCCGTCGAGGCGGCGGGCCAGCGCGGCTATCCGGTGGCGCTCAAGGCGCGGCCGCGACCCTACCGGCATCGTCCGGACCTGCGCGGTCAGCGTCTCGACCTGCCCGACGCGGCAGCCGTGCGGGCGGCATGGGCGTCGCTGCGCTCCCAGCTCGGGGTGGAGGTGCCGATTGTCGTCCAGCGGATGGCGCCGGTCGGCGTGCCGGTGGTCGTCGGTTCCGAGGAGCATCCCCGGTACGGTCCCCTGGTCTCGTTCGGCCTCGCGGGCCCCGCGACCGAGCTGCTGGGGGACCGCGCACACCACATCCTTCCCCTTACCGACGTCGACGCGGCGCGCCTCGTGCGTTCGGTGCGGGCGGCGCCGCTGCTGCTGGGATACCTCGGCTCGACGCCGGTCGACATCGCCGCGCTGGAGGACCTGGTCCTCAGGATCGCCCGGCTCGCCGACGACGTGCCGGAGGTGGTTCATCTCACGTTGGATCCAGTGATCGTGTCGACTGGGCGGGTGACCGTGCTGTCCGTGGAGATCGTCGCTGGGCCGTCGGCGCCCCGCGCGGACGTCGGACCTCGGCGGTTCTGGACACCGAACCGCCCGACTCCGGACGGGGCGACTACCCGGGGCGGTTCAGCACAACATGCGCACGCCGTCCACAATCGTTTCCCATGACGTCGCCGCACTCCGCGCAGCCGCCCGTCTGGCCCGCTTCCGGCGCATTCCCGATGCTCTCCCCTGATTCTGCGGGAGCTGCCGGGACGCCTGGTACCCCCGTAGAGGGGATGCCTGGGCAGGCGTCTCTCGTGCCGATGTACCGGCCGGCGAACGTCGGGCTGTC
>NZ_CDWWEW010000247.1:0-7732 GCF_977966315.1 Frankia sp. CeRuru1 | reverse complement strand
TCACCGCACCATCCACCGACGACATGAACAACGCCGACAATCACCACCCTACGAAGGTGGTCCAGGACAATCCCGACACCGACCACGGTCATATATCGCAATCTATCCCAGAGTATCCCTGCCAACACGAATCGGCACAGTCAGCCCATCGGGGGTCGCACCACTTTTCGGTGTTCCATCGGAACATTCCGCCCAGAACCAGGGCGGGCCGGGCTAACGCTTCTTGACCCGGCACACCCGTTCGAGGATGAGGCCGCCGGTCAGCAGCACCATCGCCGCGGCCAACCCGAGACCCGCGGTGAGCGCGTCGCCCCCCGCCGTCGGGAACTCCCCCGTGCGGGGCATGGTGTAGCCGAACACACCCGCCCAGAGGCCGGCGAGCGCCGCTCCGACGACGGAGCTCGCCTTGGCCAACGCGGCGAGCCGGGCGACCGTGAGCGGGAGGATCGGGCGCGTTCCCGGCCGCCCCTCCAGCCGGCGGCGGGTCAGGGATGCGACCTGGAGCTCGAGGGCGCCGATCATGAGAACCGACACCGATGCCGTTCGCGGCAGCGTGGGAATCGATCGGTACGCCCACCACAGGAGCAGGTACCCGAGTGCCCCGAACGCCACCGCGACCGCGATGAGATCACGCGCCCGGGTCGGTCTCACCTGGCCGCCTCTCCGGCATCACTGCCGCCGACGGCGGGATCGGTGACGGCACCGGCCCTGGGATCCGCCTCGACCACGAGATCCGACAGCGACCACGGGGTCCGGCGCAGACCGGCCGGGTGCTTCCCCACGGCCATCCGGGCGACCAGATCGACAACCCGCCCGTGCCCAGGCAGCGTCGCCTCGGGATCAACGTCCAGCCAGGGCACGCAGACGAAGGCCCGCAGATGTGCTCGGGGATGCGGCACGAGGATCTCAGGGTCGTCACTGCGCAGGTCACCGACCGCGATGACATCGACGTCGAGCGTTCGCGGGCCCCACCGGACGGCCCGGACCCGCGCGGCCCGTTCCTCCACCTCGCGGACGACCTCGAGCAGATCACGCGGGGGCGCCGGACGCACCAGGACGACGGCGTTCAGGTAGTCGTCCTGCTCAGGTCCACCGACGGGTGCCGTCTCGTACACCGGTGAGCCGGCGAGCACCCCCAGCGCGCGGTCGAGCCGGTGGACGGCGGCGGACAGCCGGCCCAGACGATCACCGAGGTTGGACCCGAGCGACAGCACCGCATGGTCCGGCCGGGTCATCCGGTCACCCGCCATCGGTGGCGACCCCCGCGGCCGCGTCCGGCGCGGTCACCGGCTCGACGCCGTCGACCCGGTTCCGGACAATCGTCACCGCGACATCGGCGAACGGAACCGCGATCGGGGCCGCGGGCTTGTGGACAGTCACCTCGGCCCGCATCACCCGACCGTCCCGCAGACAGGCGCGGACGAGTCGATCGGCGAGGGTCTCAATCAGATTCACGGGTTCTCCGGTAACGATCCCGGCAAGGGTCTCGGCAAGCTCGCCGTAGTGCACGGTGCGGGTCACGTCGTCGTGGGACGCTGCCGAGGAGAGGTCGAGCCACAGCGTGGCGTCGACGACGAACTCCTGGCCAAGATCCCGTTCCGCCGCCAGAACCCCGTGGTGGCCGCGAGCCCGCAGCCCCGACAGGGTGATCCGGTCGAGCGACGTGGCCCTCGGTCGGGAGGCGACCTCCGCTGCGGAACCCGTCACCGCGGAGCCCACGGAACCTCCCGGTCTTCCACCCGGCCGGCGTCCACGGCCCAGCCGGGATCGACCTCGGGTCCGTCCCCGCGCCGGTCACCATCGTCCCGCCAGGCGCGCACGACCCGCACGGCGTCGGCGGCCGGCCGGACGGCATGCACCCGCACGCCCCACACCCCGGCCGCGGCCAGCAACGCGGTGGTCGCCTGGGTGGCGTCGTCCCGGTCTGCGACCGGCCGGGCCGAGCCGTTCGCGCCCGCCAGTACCGAGCCGAGAAACGACTTGCGGGACGTGCCGACCAGCAGCGGCCAGCCGAGCGCGAAGAAGGCGTCGATGTGGCGCAGAAGCGTCCAGTTGTGCCGGGCGGTCTTGGCGAAGCCGATGCCGGGGTCAAGGATGACCCGATCCTCGGCGATCCCGGCGGCCAGCACGGCCTCGAGCCGGTCCACGAGTTCCGAGACCACCTCCGCGACCACGTCGCGGTACACCGCCCGGGACGCCATGTCCGCACTGGTCCCCCGCGCATGCATCAGCACATAGTGCACGCCGCGGTCGGCGACGAGACCGAGCAGATCGGGATCGGCGCCGCCGGACACGTCGTTGACGAGCACTGCCCCGGCGTCGACCGCGGCGGCGGCCACGGAGGCACGGCTGGTGTCGATGCTGACCCGGACGCCCGCGGCGGCGAGCTCGGCCACCACCGGGAGCACGCGACGCATCTCCTCGGCGGCGATGACCCGGGACGCGCCCGGTCGGGTCGACTCGCCACCGACGTCGACGAGATCCGCCCCGTCGTCGACCATCCGCAGCCCGGCCCGGACCGCCTCCAGCGGATCGAGGTAGGTACCGCCGTCCGAGAACGAGTCCGGCGTGACGTTGATGACGCCCATCACCCTGGTCAGGCCGCCCGGCACGAGGAGTTCCTCGACGGTCCCGCTCATGGGAGACCTCCACCGGACGTCGCGCCCAGCGGCGCACGGCGGTAGGCGTAGCGGTAGACCGGCCGGAAACCAAGATCGGCATACAGGCCCCGCGCCGCGGTGCTGATCTCTTCGACCTGCAGATACGCATGAGTGGCGCCTCTGCCCGCCGCCCACTCGGCGAGTGCCGCGATGACCCGGCGGGCCGCGCCCCGGCCACGGGCCACGGGCAGGGTCGCCATGCTGTAGACACCCAGCCAACGGTCGTCCGCGATGCCGCGTCCGACCGCCGCCGGTACGCCGTCCACGGTCAGGGTGATGTAGATGGTGGGCAGCCGCAGCGCCGAGAGCACCGCGAGCGTGCCGGGCCGCTGCACGTTGAATGTCGTCAGCACCTGGCCCGCGACATCCAGCCACTCATCCGTCGGCGTGGTGGTGACGGTCACCCCCACCGAGCCGGCAGCCGCCGGTGCCCGGTCGGCACCACGCACAAGGTCGGCGAGGGGCGCCGTGCAGACGTCGGTGGGACCGGTGTCGTCGTACCCGGCGGCGTCAAGGACCGCGCCGAGCCCGGTCGGCCGGGAGAAGGGCGTCAGCTGGAAGGTCGGCGGCAGACCGGCGGCGGTGTAGAAATCCCGCACCGTGGCGAGCGCCGCGGCGAGGTCGGGCACGTCACCGCGAGCCCAGACCGAGTTGCCTCGCCGGGACGATCCGGCGGACTCGCGCAGCACCCACCCGGCCCGTTCGACCTGGCGCAACGGCGGCCAGGCCCGGTGCGCCTGGTCATCGAGCTCACGGGCCAGGGACGCGTCGGCGGACGGCAGGTTTGCCCGCGGCCCGACTAGTGGATCGGCGGGACGCCGCGCCACGCGGTCATCAGGCACGGCGCGCCGACCACGGCCGGCCTGGTCGACACCAGCTGCGCGACCTGCCGGCCGGAAAGCACGTCGGGGAGCCATCGATCACAATGCCGAGGCTACCGACCCGAACGCAGGGATGGACGACCCGAACGCAGGGATGGACGCCGGCACCGATCGGACCAACATCGGGCCCCCCAGCTTCACCTTTTCGGTAATCATGACGAGATGTCATGATTACAAAGCTATTGCCGCCTCGTTCCCGTTCTGGAGCGGACCGACGGCGGGCCGCATCCCGGCCTCCCTCGGCTCGTCGCCCGGGACCCTCCCGGGCCGGGGCGATGATCCGCAAGCCTGCGCCGCGCGATCCTGTCGGTCCTGCCAGCGCCCCCCTTCCTCGTCCCGCCACCGCCGACCGGCGAACTCCACCGCCGCATCGCACCGCCGCCGGCTCGCCCGCCAAACATGATCGGCAGAGGAAACCTCCGGGTAACACCACGCAGAGCCACGATGACAGGAACTTTGCGCACCAACAACCATCACCCTTCGGCGCAGCCTCCCTCCTACTATTGACAAAGCGAGACACGGGCCAGATCCGGTCGGACCGACCAGAGTGACCGGAGCGACCGGCCGGCGGCAGCGAGGCCGTCGCACGACCGCCGGGAGACTTCGGCCGTTGATCGCTGGATCCGGCCGGACCGCCGTCAGGGAGGATGGCGGTCGCGGCACCGATGCGGGCGTGTGGTCTCACTGTGCGCCTCCGGTCGGTCGCTTCTCACAGTGGGCTCTACCCCCACTACCTTGTCGCCACGGTCACGACCGTGGTGTTATCTGAAGGAAGGACGCGCGGCATGCCGCAGTCGAGCGGATCTTCACCGACGCGCGGGCCCGACCCCGAGGCCTGGGTCCCGACGAGCCGGTCGGCCCCTCTCCCACCCTGGTGGGCGACCACCGAGTCGATCATCATCCCGCCGGCGCGCACCCCTCCGGACGACCACCCCGAGGACTACGAGCCGGCGCCGCCGCCCCAGCCTTCGATGACGAAGTCCGCAACGAGCCCCACCGATGTGTCACCGGTACCTGCGGGCACGCCATCCTTCGGCACTGTGAGCGAAGCACCCTTCGGCGCTGTGAGCGGAGCGATCCCGGCGCAGCCGACACCGTCGTCGGCCCCCCACACCACGCGCCTTGGCGCCCCGGCCCCCGGCGCCTCGGACCGCAGACAGTTCCATCGCTATGCGGGAGCGGCGGTCATGACCGCGATCCTCGCCGAGGGACAGATCATGGAGGTCTCGGACGTCCTCGCGGCCAGTCCGGTCCAGCTCGCTCTGGAACGCGCCGACGATCTGCTCGACGACCTCCTCGACGCGCACGAGGCGACCCCACCCGCGCACATCCTGGCCCAGACCGAGCGGTTGCGCCGCGGCTTGGAGCGGCTCAGCCGGCGGTCCATCCCCGCCGGCGACGCCCACCGGCGCGACGTGCTGCGGGGGCGGGTCGCCGTGCTGGGTGCGGATGCGGCCTTCAAACTCGGTGACATCGAGACCGCGCGGTCGCTGACGTCGCTCGGCTTCCAGGCGGGGCGCTCGGTGGGTGAGGGTGCGCTTCGCGGCTCGGCCCGGGAAGTCGCGGCCGTCAACGAGTTCTACGCCGGCCGGCCCGACGAGGCGCTCCGCCTTGCCCGGGACGGGCTGACCCACGTCAGTGGCGGTGCCGTGCGGGCCCGACTTGTCTGCCAGGAGGCGCGTGCCCTCGCCGCCCTCGGTGACGTGCGGGGCGCGGCCCAGGCCCTGGACCGGGCGTACGACCTGGCGGACGCCATCCCGGCAGACCGGTGGGGCCGTCCTGGTCCGAGTTTCGACCAGTTCAATCCGGTCGAGGTGCCCTACAACGCCACGACGGCCCTGTGTCTGCTCGGCCGTCCGCAGGCCGCCCAGGAGCACGCGGATCTCGCCATGCCGAAGCTGGACGGGATGAACGCCCCGGGATTCCGGTCGGTGATCCGCCTCGATCTCGCCCTGGCGCTGGCCCGGCAGGGCCGCCTGGAACTCGACCAGGTCTGCGCGCTGGCCACCGAGGCGATCCAGATCTCCTGGGGGCGAACCGTGGCCTCCGTCTCGGGACGCGCGGATCAGCTGCTCGCGGCCACCCGGCCGCACAGCGAGGTGCACCAGGTGCGGGACCTCGCGGTACTCATCCGGGAGTGGCAGCGCTCCGCGGCGCGGCAGCGGCCCGGCGGGCGCGCGGTTCCCGTGCCGAGCCCGTCGGTCTGACGCCGGCCACCGTACGAGGACCGTACGAGGGTGGAATGGCCGACGGCGGGCGCCCTCCGGCGGGCTCGCCGGACCACGCGCGGTTCACCGCGGAGCGGACTCGCCGCGCCCTCGGCGCGATCTGCGCTGAGGCCGGCCTGGACGACTCGGGCGCCGTGCTGATCAAGAGAACCGGGAACGCGGTGTACCGGCTGCCACGGGCCGGCGCGGTTGTCCGGATCATCGGATCGGCCGCGATGGCGCATCGGGTGAGCAAGGTGGTCCGGGTGGCCCGCTGGCTGGCGGAGAACCACGTCCCGGCCGTCCGGCTGCTCCCCGGCGTGCCGGCCCCGGTCACGGCGGCCGGCTTCCTCGCGACGGTCTGGGCCGACGCGACGCCACCTGGCACCCCGCCCGGCGGCCCGGCACCGGACACCACGGAGCTGGCCGGCGCGCTGCGCGGTCTGCACACTCTGGCGCCGCCGGAACCGCCGCTGCCACGCTGGGATCCCCTCGACGACGTCCGCCGGCGATTATCCGACGCCGAGGCGCTCCCCGAGCCCGACCGCCGTTTCCTGGAGAAGATGACCAGCCGGGTCGCGGCGGCTCTGCCCACCATCCGCTACGCGCTGCCGCGGGTCGTCATACATGGGGACGCGCATCTGGCTAACCTCGTGCGGGCCGCGGACGGCCGCGCGCTGCTCTGCGACTTCGACGCTACCTGCCTGGGGCCGGCGGAATGGGACCTGATTCCCGTGGCGGTCGGCCGGCTACGCTTTGGTCATGATCCTCAGGCCCACCTCGACCTGGCCCGGGGCTACGACTTCGACGTCACCACCTGGGACGGGTTCGCCGTCCTGCGGGCGGTCCGGGAACTGAAGCTGGTGACGAGCGTGGTGCCGATCCTGGGGAGCAGCGCGACGGTGGCCACCCAGTTCCGGGTCAGGATCGACAGCCTGCGCTCCGGCGACACCGGCGTCCGCTGGTCCCCCTACCGTTGACGCCTCCCTCATCACCCTCGCTGTCAGGACCCCGGGGAGGAGACGCCCCCGCCGCCGGCACCACACGAGGCACACCGTTTCCACCGGCCGGGCCGTGCGGTCCACGGAACCACATGTCATTCTAGTCAGACCTGTCGGGCCGGTCCGGCGGGTCACGTCCACGTGCCGGACGCCCGGCTCCGAGCGGGGGCTACCGGCGCGGACCACCGTCCTGGGCGTGGTCGTCAGATCACCCCGGCCTCATGGCTTGGGTCGCCCGAACGGAGGGGAGGCCCTTGAACACGACGGAGGGAATGCCCGCCCCGGGGATCAACCAGGTGGCGTGCTGCCCGGAGAACAATCATGAACGATGATCCTCGGGAGATCGGCGCCATCCGGGTCGGCGATGGCGGAGATCGGGACCCCGCGCATCCCGGGCCGCAGGAGCGTGGCGGGCGCGTCGGGTCCCCGTCGCCGACCACCGAGCAGCCGTCCCGTTCGGCGAGCCGACTGCCGGCAGTGACGGACACCGGCCGGTCGTCTCCCGACCGAGCCGACCCGGGTCACTGGCAGACCGGTCCGGCGCAGCCGCGCTCCGCCGGTGCCGCCGGTTGGACGGTCGACGGCCCCTACCGCCCCGAGCCGGCGGCATCCGCCTTCCGGCCGGGCACCGCCGCCCCGACGGCGTCCCCCGCCGTCTCCGACACCTGGCCGTCGATGCGCCGCGTTGATCCGATGTCGGCCACGGGTTCCGAGGCAACAGGTTCCCACCCGGCCGGCTCGGCGGGCTGGACCGATCGGGGCACTCTCGGGTCCGCGGCCATGAACCGTCGAGGCACGGAGAGTGCCAACGACAACGGCAGGATGCTGCCGATCGAGACCCGCACCTTCGATCCGCTACTCGACCAGTTCCCCCCGAATCCGGGCGGAGTGTTCGGTCAGGCGTACCCGCCGCCCCCGCCGGGGGAGACCCGGGCCTGGCGGGGCGATCCGCTGAACCCGCCACCGCTGAACCCGCCACCGCC
>NZ_CDWWEW010000246.1:0-7778 GCF_977966315.1 Frankia sp. CeRuru1 | reverse complement strand
CCCAGCGACGAGGACACGCCGCCGCCGAACAGAGTGGACAGCCCGCCTCCCTTGGCCCGGTGCAACAGCACAAGCATGATCATCAGAATACTCGCGACAATCAGGGCGATCGACAGACCGATCGTCATCTAGACCAGCTCCCGCTCCTCGGGGAAGTGGCAGGCCGTCCGGTGCCCAGGCCGAACCTCCGACAAGGGCGGTTCCACTGTCCTACACACCTCCTCAGCCTTCCAGCAACGTGGGTGGAACCGGCACGCCTCGAGGGGATCGGGCGGGCCGGGCACGTCGCCACGCAACAGTATCCGCTCCCACCGACGGTGCTTCGCCTGGTCCGGCACCGGGACGGCCGGCGGCAGGGCGAGTACGCGGCAGGGCGATTATACGGACGCGTCCGCCGTCAGGCCGGCGGCCCGCTGCGCACGATGCCGACGAACTCCTCGGCGACCAGGCTCGCCCCGCCGACCAGCCCGCCGTCCACATCCGGCATGGTGAACAGCTCGCCGGCGTTCGCCGCCTTCACCGAGCCGCCATAGAGGACACGGGTCCCAGCGGCAATCTCATCGCCGTACTGTCTGGCCAGCTGGCCGCGGACCGCCGCGCACATGTCCTGGGCGTCCTGCGCGGAGGCGGTGCGGCCGGTGCCGATCGCCCACACCGGCTCGTAAGCGATGACGATCGTCGCGGCCTGCTCGGCGGTGATGCCGGCCAGCGACTGCTCGAGCTGACGCAGCACGTACTCAACATGGGTGCCGGCGGCCCGGATCTCCTCGGGCTCCCCCACGCACAGGATGGGGGTGAGCCCCACGGAGAAGGCCGCCTTCGCCTTGGCCGCCACCAGCGCGTCGTCCTCGTGGTGGTCGGCCCGGCGCTCGGAGTGCCCGACGACGACGTAGCCGCAGCCGAGCTTGGCCAGCATCGCCCCGCTGATATCACCGGTGTGCGCACCCGACGCGTACGGGGAGAGGTCCTGCCCCCCGTAGGCGATGGCGAGCTTGTCTCCGTCCACCAGGGTCTGCACGCTGCGCAGATCGGTGAACGGCGGGAGAACGACGACCTCGACGGTCTCCAGCTCGGCGGGCTTGAGATCGAAGGCGATCTTCTGCACCAGCGCGATCGCCTCGAGGTGATTGAGGTTCATCTTCCAGTTGCCGGCCACCAGCGCCCGTCGGCCGGTGCCCTTGACGCCGGCAGCGCCCTTCGCCGATCTGTCCTTGCCCACGCCGTCCTCGTCCTTCCCGGATCCCCTGTTCTTCCCGGATCCCCTGTCGGAACCTCGCTCAGATCTTCCCCGGCCCAGCAGTGCCATCAGCCGGCCCCGACGCCGGGCGTCCCGTGGAAGTCAGACATCGAGGGCCGCGAGCCCGGGCAGCGTCTTGCCCTCCAGGTATTCCAGGCTCGCGCCGCCGCCGGTCGAGATGTGGCTGAAGGCACCCTCCGGGATGCCGAGCGTGCGGACCGCCGCGGCGGAGTCTCCGCCACCCACGACGGAGAACCCCGTGCCGGCGGCGACCGCCGCGGCCACCCCCCGGGTGCCCGCGGCGAACGGCGCGAGCTCGAACACGCCCATCGGCCCGTTCCAGAAGACCGTAGCCGCTCCGGCCAGCCGCGCGGCGAACAGCTCCGTCGACGCCGGGCCGATGTCGAGCCCGAGCCAGCCGGCGGGGATGGCGCCGGCCGCGACGACGGCGGTGTCCGCGTCGGCGGCGAACCTGTCCGCGACGACGACGTCGGTCGGCAGCACGATCCGCTCCCCGCCCTCGGCGAGCAGCTCCTTGCACGTCTCGATCATCTCGGTCTCCAGCAGCGACCCGCCGACCCCGTGACCGAGCGCCGCCAGGAAGGTGAAGCACATCCCTCCGCCGACGAGCAACGCGTCGACCTTGGGCAGCAGCGCGCGGATCACGCCGAGCTTGTCGGACACCTTGGACCCGCCGAGCACGACACCGTAGGGACGCGCCGGGTCGCTGCTGAGCCGGCGGAGCACCTCCAGCTCGGTGAGCACGAGCCGGCCCGCGGCGTGCGGCAGCCGCTTCGGGACGTCGGCTACGCTGGCGTGGGCCCGGTGGACCGCGCCGAAGGCGTCCCCGACGTAGAACTCGGCGAGCGCCGACAGCTCGTCGGCGAAGGCCGCGCGGATCGCCGCGTCCTTGCTGGTCTCCCCGGCGGCGAAGCGCAGGTTCTCCAGCAGCGCCACCTCGCCGTCCCCGAGCCCGGCGACCACCTCGCGGGCATGCGCACCGGCGATGTCACCGCTGCCGTCGCCGGCGAACGCCACCGGCCGGCCCAGCAGCTCGGCGAGCCGACCCGCCACCGGCTCCAGGGAGTACTTCGGGTCCGGCTCGCCCTTCGGCCGGCCCAGGTGCGAGCTCACGACCACCCGGGCGCCCCGGTCCAGCAGTGCGGCGATGGTCGGGACGCTGGCGCGGACCCGGCCGTCGTCGGTGATGCGCGGGGTGTCACCGGAACGGTCCAACGGCACGTTCAGGTCGCTGCGGACCAGCACCCGGTGCCCGGCGACCTGCAGGTCGTCGATCGTCCTCACGCTTCGTTACTCCATCGGGGAGAGAAATTGTCGAGGAAGGGCCGGAGAGGATCCTCTCCGGGCGAGGATCCTCTCCGGCCCGGTCGGGAGGAACGGCCGGGGAGGACCGGCGCCACCCGACGGGTTTCGCCGGCCGGCGGCGTGCGGGCCTAGAGGCGCGCGGCCACCAGCGCGGTCAGGTCGACCAGCCGGTTGGAGTAGCCCCACTCATTGTCGTACCAGCCGACGATCTTCACCTGATTGCCGGCGGACATCGTCAGCAGCGAGTCGAACGTGCAGGACGCCGGGGTGTTGACGATGTCGGAGGAGACGATCGGGTCCTCGGTGTAGACAAGGTAGCCCTTCAGCGGGCCCTCCGCCGCCGCCTTGAACGCCGCGTTGACCTCTTCCTTGCTGGCCTTCTTGTCCAGGGTGGCCACCAGGTCGGTGACCGAGCCGTCGAGGACCGGCACCCGCATCGCCAGCCCGTCGAGCTTGCCCTTGAGGTGGGGCAGGACCAGCGCGGTGGCCTTCGCCGCACCCGTGGTGGTCGGGATGATGTTCTGCGCCGCCGCCCGCGCCCGCCGCAGGTCCGAGTGCGGGAAGTCCAGGATGACCTGGTCGTTGGTGTAGGCGTGGATGGTGGTCATCAGCCCCTGGCTGATGCCGAAGGCCTCGTCGAGCACCTTCGCCATCGGCGCGACGCAGTTCGTCGTGCAGGAAGCGTTGGACAGGATGTGGTGCCTGGCCGGGTCGTAGGCGTCGTCGTTCACGCCTATCACCACGGTGATGTCCTCGTCCTTGGCCGGCGCCGAGATGATGACCTTCTTGGCGCCTGCCTGCAGATGCTTGCCCGCGTCCGCCGCCTTGGTGAAGCGGCCGGTGGACTCGATGACAACGTCCACACCCAGATCGGCCCAGGGCAGCGCCGCCGGGTCGCGCTCGGCCAGCACCTTGATCATGGTGTCACCGACGCGGATACCCTCGTCGACGACACTGACCGCAGCAGGCAGCGTACCCAGCGTGGTGTCGTACTTGAGCAGATGCGCAAGAGTCTTGTTGTCGGTCAGGTCGTTGACCGCGACGATCTCGAGATCGTTCCGGTTGCTCGCCGCGAGCGCCCGCCAGAAGTTACGACCGATTCGCCCGAAGCCGTTGACACCCACCCGCGTAGCCACGTCCAGGACTCCCTACCGTCTTGTCTCGTCGTTTCGATAGTCACGCCGTCGTTCCGTCGCGACGTCGTCGTTCGGTTGTGACGTTCTCGTTCATGTGGCACTGTCGTTCATGTGGCGCTGTCAAGGCAGGAGCCTAACGAGTTTGCACATCATCGGCGGGAATCCGAACCGTGCGATGCTGGTCTCCTCACACGATGCGGGCACGCCCCACCCGGAAACTACATCCCATCACATCGCTGCTGCACCGCCGGTGCGCCTCCGCAGGGCCGGGGCCGGGCAGATTCCGTGGGCCCGCGCTGACGCCGGCCGAACCGGCCAGGCGGGCGCCCCACGGGCAGGCCCCACCCCGAAGAGCCCCGAAGAGCCATCCGATCCCGATGGTGCTACTGGGCCAGTATTCCACATTACAGGTATGAAATGTCTGGGTACGACCTGGGCCGCTGTTGCTCAGGCGTTCTCAAGGAGATCCGGGGAGACGCTCGCCTCGGTGTTGGGGATACCGAGCGCGTTGGCCCTCTTGTCGGCGAGCGCCAACAGTCGGCGGATCCGGCCGGCGACCGCATCCTTGGTCAGCGGCGGGTCCGCGAGCGCGCCCAGCTCCTCCAGGGAGGCCTGCGCGTGATCGAGGCGCAGCCGGCCGGCCGCCAGCAGGTGCTCCGGGGCGTCGTCGCCGAGGATGCGCATCGCGGCCTGCACCCGGGCGCCGGCGGCCACCGCGGCCCGGGCGGAGCGGCGCAGGTTGGCGTCGTCGAAGTTCGCCAGCCGGTTGGCCGTCGCCCGGACCTCCCGGCGCATCCGCCGTTCCTCCCAGGCGAGCAGGCTGTCATGCGCACCGATCCTGGTCAGCAGCGCGCCGATCGCGTCGCCGTCGCGGATGACGACACGGTCGACGCCGCGCACGTCCCGGCTCTTGGCCTGGACCCCCAGCCGGCGCGCCGCGCCGACCAGGGCGAGCGCGGCCTCCGGACCGGGCGAGGTCACCTCCAGCGAGCAGGACCGACCCGGCTCGGTCAGCGAACCGTGGGCGAGGAACGCGCCCCGCCAGGCCGCCGCGGCGTCACAGGCGGAGCCCGTGACCACCTGCGGCGGCAGCCCGCGCACCGGGCGGCCACGCTGGTCGAGCAGGCCGGTGGACCGCGCGAGCTGCTCGCCGTCCCGCTCGACGCGCACGATGTAGCGCACCGAGCGGCGCAGCCCACCGGCGGCCAGCACGGCCACCGTCGAGGGGAAGCCGAAGACCTCGGCGATCTCGCGACGCAACCGGCGGGCGGTCGCGCCGGTATCGAGTTCCGCCTCGACCACGATGCGACCACCGACGATGTGCAGCCCCCCACCGAAGCGCAGCAGGGCTGCCATCTCGGCCCGCCGGCAACAGGGCTTCGCGACCCGCAGCCGGCTCAGTTCGTCCTTGACGGTGGCCGTCATCGCCGCCACACCGATCACTCCTTGGCTTCACCGGATGGGGTCCGGCGGACCGGTCCGCCGGACGATGAGTACTGCGTGACCGGCCGCCGGGACGCGGGCGCCGGGCAGGTCGCCTCCGGGAGTCCCGCGAACACCGCGCGGAAGGCCGCGGCGAGCCGGACCGGGTCGTGCACGGGCGCGCCAGGGATCCGCACCGGCGCCAGATGGAGCCGGGCGCCGACGTCCGCCGCCGCCCGGGCGAGCAGGTCGGGGTCGGGCACGGCGGTCGGATCGGCGATCACCACGTCCAGCCGCAGGCCGGGAACGTGCCGGCCGAGGGAGTGGAGATGGGCCTGGGGGGTGTATCCCTCGGTCTCCCCCGGCTGGGCGGCCAGGTTCAACACCATCACCCGGTTCGCCCGGGACGTCGCAATCGCCCGGTTCATCCCAGGAACCAACAGATGCGGCAGCATGCTCGTGTAGTGCGATCCCGGCCCAAGGATGATCCAGTCGGCCGCGCCCGCCGCGGCCACCGCCTCCGGACAGGCCGGCGGTGCCGCCGGCGACAGCCGGACACCCACGACCCGTCCACCGGTCGTGGCCACCGCGGCCTGCCCGCGCACCTCGACCTCGGCGGTGGGCGCCCCCGGATCCAGCCCCACGACGTCGGCGACGATGTCGATGCCCCTGGTCGACAGCGGCAGCACCCGCCCCCGCAGGCCGAGGAGGGCGGCGGCCAGGTCGAGCGCGGCCACCGGTGATCCGGTGCGCTCGGCGAGCGCGGTGAGCACGAGGTTGCCGACCGCGTGCCCGGCGAGCGGCCCGTCGCCGCCGAACCGGTGCTGGAACACGCCCGCCCAGGTGGTCGACCATCCGTCTGGTCCGGCCAGCGCGGCCAGGGCCATTCGTAGATCGCCCATGGGCAGCGCACCGAGCTCCGCGCGCAGCCGCCCGGAGGATCCACCATCGTCACCGACGGTCACCACGGCGGTAAGCGCCGAGGTGATCTGCCGGAGCGCGGCGAGCGAGGCGGCGAGCCCGTGGCCGCCGCCGAAGGCGACGACCGCCGGTGCCCGGTCCGGACCGTCGGAGCGCGCGGCTACGCCATTGAGGTTCACGGATGGTTCACTCCCGTCCCAGGTCACGGTGCACCACCCGGACCCCCACGCCGCCCGCGGCGAGCCGGGTGCCGAGCTGCTCGGCGATCGCGACGCTACGGTGCTTGCCGCCGGTGCACCCGACGGCCAGCGTGAGATACCGCTTGCCCTCGCGGGCATAGCCCTCGCCGACCAGGCGGAGCAGCGCCGCGTACTGGTCGAGGAAGTCCTGCGCTCCCGGCTGGGCCAGCACATAGTCGCGCACCTGCGGATCGCGGCCGGTGAACGGGCGCAGCGCCTCCACCCAGTGCGGGTTGGGCAGGAACCGGCAGTCGGCGACGAGATCCGCATCCAGCGGAAGTCCGTACTTGTACCCGAACGACACCACCGTGGCGTTGAGCCGGTTGGCGTTCGGCTGCCCGAACGCGGCGTCGATCTTCGACCGCAGCTCATGGACGTTCAGGTCGGTGGTGTCGAGGACCAGGTCAGCCTCGCCGCGCAGCTCGGCGAGCAGAATCCGTTCCCGGCTGATGCCGTCGACCACCCGCTCGTCGCGCTGCAGCGGATGCGGGCGGCGGACGTGCTCGAACCGGCGGATCAGCGCATCGTCGCTGGCCTCGAGGAACAGCATCCGGGGATGCATGCCCCGCGCGTCGAGCGCCGCGATCGCGGCGCGCAGGTCAGAGAAGAACGGCCGGCCCCGCACGTCCACCACGACGGCGATGCGGCTGACCGTCCCACCAGAACGACGGCCCAGCTCAGCCATGGTGGACAGCAGCTCCGGGGGAAGGTTGTCGACGACGAACCAGCCCAGGTCCTCCAGGCACTTCGCCGCGGTGCTGCGCCCGGCGCCGGACAGCCCGGTGATGATCGCCAAATCCAGGGTCGGGGTGGTCATGAGACGGTCTCCGCGTCGAGGATCTCTCCGGTGCGCGGGTCGACGACGGGGGCGGGCGCGTCGGCGCGGCCCGGCGCCGACCGGGCCAGCGCGGTGACGATCGCCGCCGCCGTCCGCGGGCCGATGCCGGACACCTGCGCGATCTGCTCGGCGCTCGCCGCCCGTACCTTCGCCACCGAACCGAAGTAGCGCAGCAGGGCCTTGCGCCGGGTGTCACCCAGGCCGGGGACCTCGTCGAGGGCGGAGGCCACCATGGCCGTGGACCGCTTCTGCCGGTGGTAGGCGATGGCGAAGCGGTGCGCCTCGTCGCGTACCCGTTGCAGCAGGTAGAGCGCCTCGGACGTCCGCGGGAGGATGACCGGGTCCGCGGTGCCCGGCAGCCAGACCTCCTCCAGCCGCTTCGCCAGCCCGCACAGCGCCACCCCGCCGGGGCCGGCGTCGATGCCGAGCTCGTCGAGCGCCCGGGCCGCCGCGGCCACCTGGGGCGCCCCGCCGTCCACCACGACGAGGTTCGGCGGGTAGGCGAACCGGCGCGGCCGCCCGGTCCCCGGATCGATCGGCTGCGCGGCATCCGGCGCGTCGGCGATGTCGGCAAGCTCGCCGACGCGGGACCGCTCGGCGAGGTAGCGCGAGAACCTCCGGTGGATGGTCTCGTACATGCTCGCCACGTCGTCCCCGGC
>NZ_CDWWEW010000245.1:0-7875 GCF_977966315.1 Frankia sp. CeRuru1 | reverse complement strand
ACCTGGGAGGCAAGGCTCAGGCCCGCCCCATACCCAATGAGCAGCGTCGAATTCAGGGCTCGAGCCATCGGCGACTGTGAGCAGTCCAGCCAGCTTTCCGTGCATCCGACGGTGTCCCTGCCGGTAGATGTCCCAGCCGGTCATCGGCACGGGACCGAACCGGATACGCATCCGGAACAGCCGTGCGATCTGCAGGGCAGGGCTGGTGTTGTACTGCCAGGCCCCGCAGGGCATCCAGCGCATAGTGGGGCGGAGCCGGAACCGCCCGGTGAAGTGGGCGCGGAACGACCAGGCCCGCCGACGGCCAACGACTCCCATGTGGCGCAGGTACCGCTGGTCGGCGATGGGCAGGTCGGCGAGGTCGGCATCGCCGACAGCCGCGCCACGATGGTCGGCCCCTGGTCGATGACCTCGTGCCAGGCCTCCGCCTACCGACAGGTAAGATCATCTGAACTGAGCGGCCTGGATAAGCCTCCTCGTAGGTGCCCCTGCTCGAGGACAACACGGCCGGCGAACGCGGCGGCCACCAACGTTCCCGAGGCCGGGTCCGCATGATCGCGCAGCGGCCGGATTGTGGGGAGTCAGTCACGGTTCAGGGACCGCAAACCGTGCTCAGGTCCCCCGAATTCACCGGCCTTCGGCTAGGACAGTTCGGCTAGGACGGTTTAGTAGATACGGCGATGGTCCAGGGCAGATGGAGGGGCCGATGCAGGACGGATGGCTGGGACGGCTCACCAGAGCGTTCCCCGACGACCCCGGGCTGATCAACCTCAAGGCGGCCGGCCGGGTTGCCTTCGTCGCCCCCATGCTGCTGGCCGTCACCTATCTGGCTGGTGGGGACGTGCGGCTGAGCCTGTTCGCCTGGTTCGGCGCCTACACCCTGCTGGAGTTCATCGACTTCACCGGGCCGACCAAGACCAGGCTGTTGGCCTACGTCGCGTTCGCGATTATCACCGTCTCGCTCATCGTCATCGGCGCACTGTGCTCCCGGACACCCTGGCTGGCGGCGCCGGTGACCGCACTGGTCGCCCTGATCGTGCTGTTTTCCGGGGTCCTCAACGCGTATTTCGCCGCCGCCGGACGGGCCACGCTGATGGCCTTCGTCCTGTCGGTGATGACGCCTGGCCCGGTGTCGGCCATTCCGGAACGGCTCGCCGGCTGGGGGATCGCCATGGTGGTGGCCGTCACCGCGGCCATGGTGCTGTGGACGGAGCGGCCCCCAACACGGCTGCGTGCCGCGCTGGCTCAGGCGTGTCGGTCGATGGCCGCCGGGGTGGCGTGGACAACCATGCCTTTTCCGCAGTCTGACGGGACCGGGACAGACGGGACCGGGGCGGACGAAGTTCCCCGGCTCTGGACCGACGTGTTCCACCTGCGTCGCAGGTTCGCCGAGACCGCGCACCGGCCCAGCGGTGTCGGCGGGCGCACCGCGGCGCTGGGGTATCTCGTCGTGGACGTCAACTGGTTGGTCCCGTTCGCCGAACCGCGTGCGGACCGGAATCGGATCGCGGCGGCATGCTTCCCCCGCGAAGCTGCCGAGATCCACACCGCCGCCGCTGCCACGCTCGCCGCCGCTGCCGATCGACTCGACCGCGGTCCACGGCCGGGCGAGCGGCTCGGCCTGGACCGTTTGGAGCGGGCTGAACGGAGGATGCGCACAGCCCTGCTGGACTACTTGGAGGGGCGAGGCAGCCGGCCGGCGCCGGACGCTGACAGGTGGACCGCCCGATCGGCCCAGAAGACGGATGATCTCGTGGTCGCCGAGGCGGAGCAGCCGTCGGCTGACCTCGCGATCGCCGAGGCGTTCCGGCTGCGCAGACTGGCCCGGGGGACCCGAGAGCTGGCGATGAACGTGCTGCAGATGACCGCGCCGGCACCGGCGCTGCGCTCCTGGGTGCGGCCGCGGGGCTGGCCCGCCAGGCTAAGGCGGCTCACCCGGCGAGGCGTCGCCGCCACCGATCTGGCCGCCGGATATGCCAGCATCCGGTCGGTGTGGTTCCGCAACAGCGTCCGCGGCGCCGTGGGACTCGCCCTCGCTGTCGCCCTGGCCCAGAACACCGAGGTGCAGCACGGCTTCTGGGTGGTGCTCGGTACCCTGTCGGTGCTGCGGTCGAACGTGGTGGCGACCAGCTCGACGATCCTGCGGGGCCTGCTGGGCACCGGGATCGGTATTGTAGTGGGCGGCCTGTTCGTCGCCCTGATCGGCACCCACACCGTAATATTGTGGCCGCTGCTGCCGCTGGCCGTGTTCGTCGCCGGCTACATGCGGCGGAAGTCGTCCTTCGCGCTGGGCCAGGCAGGCTTCACCATCGCCATCCTCATCCTTTTCAATATCATTGAACCGTTAGGCTGGCGGGTGGGGCTGGTCCGCATTCAGGACGTCATGATTGGCTTCGGGGTGAGCCTGGCCGTGGGAGCGCTGCTGTGGCCGCGAGGAGCGGCGGCGGTAATCCGGCGTCGCGCCGCCGCGGCCTACCGGATGGGCGCGGCCTTCCTCGCCCTGGTCGTCATGCGGGCACCCGGTGATGACGATCCGCCCAGCGCCCGGCCGCGGACCTCGCCCTGGCTGGACCCGGCCTATACCGATATGTCGGACCATCCGGACGGCCCCGCAGATACCATCGGTGCGCTCGTGAGCCGGGTCGACACCTCCCGAACAGTCGACGCATCCCGAACAGTCGACACCTCCCGAACAGAAGGCGCCGACACCGCAGGCTCGGACGATGCGGCCCTCCGCCGTCCCAGCCGGGACCAGCAGGTGGCCGCCGCGGCCCGCGATGCCATCCGCGCCGGGCGGCTGCTCGACGACGCGGTCCGTCAGTACCTGTCGGAGCAGCCTGACGGCCGGCTCGAGGTCGACGCGCTCATGACCGTCGTCGGCGGGGCGCTGCGGCTGCGCCGGACCGCGCAGCTGCTGCACGCCGGCGACGTGCCCTGGCCGGCGGACATCCTGCGGGCCGGGGGCGGCGTCAGCATGATCGCCTCGACCATGGAGATCTCCGCCGCGCTGCCCGATCTGGCCGCCGCCCAGGAAGCGGTCATGGTGGAGACGACCGAGCTGTGCGACTGGTACCTGCGGTTCGCCGAGGCAGTCGGCGACGGCAAGCCTCCGCCACCGGCAGACCCGAACCCCAGTCCCGGCTCGGCCAGCATGGCGGCGCTGGCCGTGGTGCGTCATGGCGTCGCCGCGCACCGACGCCCGGAACTGCGCGCCGGCGTGGCGCTCGCAGCACGCGCGACCTATCTCGACATCCTGCGTGGTCTGCAACCGATGCTCACCGACGCGGGCATGGCGCTCGTGCACCAGGGCCCCGCTGGGAGCCGCGGCTGGGCGGCCGGCGTACGACCCCGGCGGACTCGCCGGATGCCACGCTGGTGAACCGATCCGTTCGCCGACTTCGTTACGATTGTCCGTCGTGGCGCAGGTGTCCCACCGCGCCACGAGGGTCGATCAGTTCACCTAGGCGTGCCGCCGGTCACCTGGGCATGCCACCGGCCGTCGGGACGAGCCTGCCGCAGGCCGCCGGGTCGGTTGCCTCCTCGGGCAGGGCCGGATTGAGCTCGCTGCGGCCGGGGCCGTCGTAGCGGCCGTTGTGGCTGAAGTCGACGCCGTGCTGTTCGATCACGCCCTCACCGGCCCGCAACTGCGCGGCGACCGCCGGGGTGACCGTGAACGTGCGGTGGTAGGTCGCATTCCCAACCGGGAACCTCGCCACCGCCACCTCGCTGGCCGGGCTGGTGTCGCCGGACGTGGTCAGCGACACCGCGACCGGGCCACGCCACGGTTTGCCGTCGACGGTCCGGAAGTGGCCGTGGACGCCGGTGCCGGTCACGTCCGGCGGTGGGCAGACATGGCGGCCACCGATATGGATGTGCTGCGCGTGCGGCAGACCCGGCGCCAGCCCGCGACTGGAGATCGAGATGGTGAGTTGGTCGCCCCGCAGAATCGCGGTAGCGGTGCTGTGGGCGCCGGAATGGTTCAACGGCATGAGTGTCGCTTGAAGGAAGGTCTCCGCGGCGCCGGAGCCGGGCGTCGGCCCGCCGCGGCCACCGCCGGCGGCCGCGGGTGCCGCGGCAAGCGCCGACAGGACCCCCAGCCCGACGGCGGGCAGCAACACCTTTCGCATCAACTGACTACCCATAGTCATGAAGCTATAGAAGGACGCGGGCCCGGACGCGTCAAATCGACCGACCGGAACCTGGTCGGGTGGCCCGGGGGGATCGCACCCCCCGGGCCACCCGACCAGGCCGGTTGAGAGTACATGTCCCGGTAGTTGATCCGCCGCCATTTGCGATAGCTATACCCTCAAATCGGTAGCCGAGGCTGGCCCACAGGCCACATTCCGGCTGGATCTTCCTGCTTCGCCGGGTTCACCCGGCCGAGCCAGCGTAAGGAGAGACGTAGCTGAGCAGCACAATGGCACCGGGAACCCGACGGACCATCCGAAGATCGACACGACGACGCCACATTCAGCTCGGATCTGGAACTACTGGATGGGCGGCAAGGACAACCACCCGGTGGACCGCGAGGCCTCGGATGATCTGACTTTTGAAGGTTTCGCGCGGCCCTACCTACCGATAACGGGGAAGTAGGGACTGCTGCATCGGCGGGGGCCGGGGGCCGCGCCGACATCGGGGCATGATCGGATGATGGCTCGCTGCCGCCCTTGTCCGCCTGTCCCGGTCCCGGAGTTCACGGGTTCCGGTTCCCACCCGAGGTGATCGTGCTCGCGGTCCGGTGGTACCCGCGCTACGCGCTGGGTTCCGTTCCGCCCAGACGATCAGCGCCGGACACGCGTTCGTGCGGAATCTTCGCCGCGGACACTACGAACCTGGCGTCGACGCCGACCCGTAGGTGCGGCTGACGGCTGCCTTCGCCGAGCTCATGCGGGCGATCTGATCATCGATCCGGCCGGGTTCACCCTGCCGTACTGTCCCGCAATGCAACAGACCCCCGGGGCCTGGCCCGCACCACTCCCCCGCAACGTTCCGGGGAACGTTGCCCGGGAACGTTCCCCGGAACGCAACACGCCCGGGCCCCATCCCTATGTACTCCTCCGGGAAAAACGGCCGCCGCGCGTGCCGTTGCCCGCATGGGATGGCGCCGACGGCGGGTCGTACGACCTCGTGGCCGCCCTCGCCGGCCGGCGCTGGGCGGGTACGCCGCCAGCGGTTTCGCGGCGCCGATCCAGGTGCACCAGCGCGGGGAGGACGACCGCTCGCACCACGAACGCGTCGAGCGCCACACCGACCGCCAGACCCACCCCGAGCAGCTTCAGCGTGCGGGACGGCTGCGCCATGACCACCGACAACGCCAGGATCATGATGAGGTTCATGGTGAGGACGACGTGCCCCACGTCGGCGTGGCCGCGGCTGACCGCGTCGCCTTCGAGCGCCCGCCAGCCTGGCGCATCGGTTTCGCGCAGTCTGCTCAGCAGGCTCAGGTTCATGCCCGGGGACAGGCCGAACCCGACGACCAGCACGAAGACCAGGATGAACGGTTCGATCGGACCAGCCTGGAGGCCCAGTTTCCCGGCGAAACGGTCCTGCTGGAAGAGCGCCGCCAGGACACCGACCGTTGCGAGGCCGCACGACAGCTCCGAAACGGCGAGTACGGCGGCAGTGACGCGCGAGGAGGCCGTGAGGAAGGTCAGCGCGCCCACCGCGAGCAGGACCACGAACACGAACATCGGCAGCGCGCCGCGGAAATCCGCGGCCATGTCGGCGAACAACGCCGCCTGCCCGCCCACGTAGGCGCGGCTCACGGTGGGCCGCAGGACCGCCGGCAGGACGTCGTTCCGCAGTCGGTGCACCAGGTCGTAGGAGTCCGTCGACCGGGGACCCGCCTGCGGCAGCACCTGGATCAGGGCCAGGCCCGACTCGGGACTGTCGAACGAGGCGTACGCGTGTTTGACCCCCGGCGTCGTGTTGAGGGCGGTGACGACGTCGGTCACGGTGACGGTCCGGCTGCCCTCCCCCCGGTCGACGACGACGAGCATCGGCCCGTTGAGACCGCTGAAGAAGTCGCGGCTGACCACGTCATACGCGCGCCGCGCGGTGGCCGACGTGGGCTCCGCGCCCGCGTCGCCGCCACCGAGCCGCAGGGTGACCACCGGCGCTGCCAGGGCGACGAGCAGCACGCACGCCGCGGCCACGGCGACAGCCGGGTGACGCCCCACCTGCCTGGCCCACCACGATCGCACGCCCGGCCGGTGCGGTAGGCCACGACCCGTCGTGGTCAGGGAATGCCGTCCGAGCCAGCCCAGCATCCGGGTGCCGCCGAGGACGAGCAGCGCCGGCAACAGCGTGAGGGTGACCAGGGCACTGAGCACCCCGGCCACCCCGGCCGCGAGGGCGACTCCCGTGAACGGGCCCAGGTTCAGCAGGAGCACCCCGGTCATCGCCACGCTCAGGCACACGCCACCGGAGGCCAGGGCGGCTACCGACTTCACCATCGCCTCGGTGGCCGCGTCGACCGGGCTCACGCCCCGCGCCAACGCGGTCTGCGCCCGGTAGACGACCAGGACGGACCCACCCAGGCTGACCCCAAGGGCGATCATGCCGCCAAGTAGAGCGGCGAAGGGAGTCGTCAGGACGTAGTGGGACAGTACCGTCGTGACGGCCACGGTGGTGACGGTGGCCATGGCCGCGACGACGGCGGCGATCATGGCGGCCACCCTCGAACGCAGGGTCAGGCACAAGACCGCCAGCGCGACGGCGAGGGCGGCCAGCAGCGGTCGGATCGGGACGCCGGCCGAGGTGAGCGCGGTCGCGCCCGGTCCGCCCAACTCCACCTGAAGCTCGGGGCCGCTGTAGGACCGGGCCGTAGCCGAGACCCGTCTGATCGCGCCGAGGTCGAGTTCGAGCGCCGACGCTTTCATGATTACCGGAGCCACCGCCGTGCGCCCGTCGGCACTGACCGGTGACACACCCAGCACCGTCCTGCCTAGTGGTCCGAACGGGTCGGCGACGGTGAGTACCCCCGGCAGCTTCCCGACGTCGGCGAGCAACTCCTCGACCTGCTGGTGCACCAGCGGGTCAGCCAGCGTGCCGCGCCTGGCGTGCAGCACGATCTGTTCGGTGTCCGGCAGGACGCCGCCTGGAATCACCTTGCGCGCCAGATTCATTGCCCGCTGCGACTCGGAACCGGGAACCGACACATCGTGGCTATATTGCGCGTGACCTGCGATCACGAAGAACACCGCAGGCAGGAGGAGCACCGCCCACATGCCGACCGCGATCCAGCGATGGCGGGCACACAGACGTGCGACGCCTGTCAACGCAACGATCAGCATGGTTGGCCCTTCGTTATTTTGGACAACCTATCTCGCGGGCAAGCAACGTCAATTACTCTTTGGTGGGGCTCTTTGGTGGGGCTCACCGTCCGATAATTCTAGAGACGATTCACGAGAGACGGCACTTTACGGCCTTCCCGCACGCCTGGCCTCGTGGTCGACCGTACCGCCACGAACTGCCCGACAACCGCTGTGACAAAATTTGTTCACCGGTTCCGGCACCACATTTTTCGGTGGCAAGAATGTGGACGGCGGTATCGGTGCCGGTCGGGGTACCCCGATGGCGGCACTGACCGGGCTGACCGGGCTGACTGGGCCGACTGGGCCCGAGCGGGCCGAGCGGGAGCTCCTCGCCCGCTTCACGGCCGAGGAGCGGGTCCTGAGGCACTGTTGCATCGGCGGAGTCCGCTGTCCTGCGGCTGTCGATCGGTCATGATCGTGTGATGCGTCGACGTCGTTCCTGTCCACCGGTTCCGGTGTCGGAGTTCGCGGGGTTCCGGTTCCCACCTGAGGTGATTGTCCTCGCTGTCCGCTGGTACCTGCGGTACGCACTGTCCTACCGGGACGTCGAGGAGCTGCT
>NZ_CDWWEW010000244.1:7151-8130 GCF_977966315.1 Frankia sp. CeRuru1 | reverse complement strand
CGCCGGGCGTGGCAGTGCGGACTCCGCCGGCACGCCCGCCGCCCGGGCCGACGCCGCCACCCGGCCGCTGGCCGCCGGTCGGCTGCGCGCCGAGGACCTCGCCGCTCAGGCGCGCGCCCTCGCCGCCGAGCTGACCCGCACCCTCGACGCCTTCACCCGGCAGATGTCCGCCCTCGGCGACGTCACCGCCGCCGAGGCGGCCGTCGAGGCGGCCGAGGCCGAAGCCGCCGAACGGGTCGCCGAGGCGGTGGCCCGTGCCGTGCGCGCCGAGCAGCGGGCCCGCGCCGCCGAGGCGGCCCGCGCCGAGGCCGAGGCCGTCGCGGGCGAGGCGGTGAGCGCGCTGGAGGGCGCCGAGGCGCGCCTGGCCGCCGCCGAGGCGGCCAGGCGGCAGGTGGTCGAGCACTCCGCCGAGGCGGTCCGCGCGGCCAACGACGCCGCCGAGGCGGCCCGCGCCGACGCCGACGCGCAGGTCCAGGCCGCCGCCGCCCGTGCCGCCACCGAGGTCGAGGCGGCCCACCGGGCGGCGCGGGACCAGCTCGAGGCGGCCCGCGCCGAGGCCGCACGGCGCATCGACGAGGCCGTCGCCGCCCGGGAGCAGGCCTCGACGCGGCTGGAGGAGGCCCGGCGCGCCGCCGAACGCGACGCGCACACCCTCACCGAGCTACGCGCCGAACGCGACGCCCTGCGCGAGGACATCCGCCGCGAACGCGCCGAGGCCGCCCGCGGCCGTGCCGCCGCCGACACCGAGATCACCCGGATCCGCGCCGAGGCGGCGGCGCAGCTCGACCAGGTCCGCGCAGCCGCGGCCGCCGAGGCTGAGCGGGTGCGTGCCGAGGCGGCGGCCGAACTCGACCGCGTCCGCTCCGAGGGCGAGGCCCGCCTGGCCGGCGAACGTCAGGCCGCCGCCGAACGTCTCACTGTGATCGGCGAGGCCCGCGCCGAGGCCCGGGCCCGCGCCGAACGCGCCGAACGCCAGGCC
>NZ_CDWWEW010000244.1:0-7001 GCF_977966315.1 Frankia sp. CeRuru1 | reverse complement strand
GGCACCACCTGATCAGGCCCTATCCGGTCAGGATCGCTCTCGTCCGGCGGGCAACACGGACCGGTGCATGAGCACGGATGCGACGTGGGTCAGGGCACGGCGCAACGCGCGACGCGGAACCCCACGTCGTCGAGGTGGAAGGCCGGGTGGCCGCGGCGGCGTACGGAGGCCCGGCAGCTCCAGTGCTCGTCGAACCACCCACCGCCCCGCAGCACCCGATAGGTGCCGTAGACCTCGGTGTCGTACAGGTCCCAGCACCAGTCCCACACGTTGCCCAGCATGTCGTACAGGCCCCAGGAGTTGGGCTGTTTGCCGCCCACGTCGTGGATTCGCCCGTGGGAGTTGCCGCGGTACCAGGCAATGTCGTCGAGTGGCCCGTACCGCGGGCCGCTCGTGCCGGCCCGGGCGGCGTACTCCCACTCAGCCTCGGTCGGCAGCCGGTACCCCTCGGCGCGGGTGTCCCACTCGACACCCTCGCCGTCGGCACCCTCGCCGTCGGCCTGGATACGGTACGCGGGCGCCATCCCGTCGCGGTGGGACAGGGCGTTGCAGAACCGGACCGCGTCCCACCAGGAAACCCCCTCGACGGGCAACCGGTCCCCGTGGGCCGAGCCCGGCCGCTGGCCGACAACCGCCGCGTACTGCTCCTGGGTGACCGGAAACGCCGCGAGACAGTACGGCGCGAGCTCGACCGACCAGTTGCGCTGCGTTCGCCGGTCGGACAGCGTCACCCGCCCCGGCGGGATGGAGATCAACGTGTTTCCCACGCTCGCGCCCATGCCGGGCGATCTTACCGAAGCTCGTCCGCACGGAGAGTCCCGGTAGGCACGCGGGCCGTCCGTCTAGAGTGTTGCTCTATGGGAGGCGTCGGGGTAGCGCCCAGTCGGGCCCGGCTGGTGGACGCGGCCGTGGCCTGCGTGCTGGAACATGCTGCTCGTCGGTCATCCCGGCATCCCGATCCTCGGTCGTAAGGCGTCTCGGATCACTACCAGCAGGTGATGGCGGCGCGGTTAACCTGTCAGCGGCTTGCCGAGTAGTTGGGGCTGGCCGTCGAGCGCCTCGAGCACGAGATGCGGCACCGTCTCGATCGCCCCGTCCAAGACGGCCGGGTAGCCCGGGGGGGATCTCACCCCCGGGCCCCCACAGAACGGAGCGTGATGGTCTCCTGTCACTCCGCTCGTCCCACCCAGTCCGTCAGAAGCTGGTGGTCCACGCCCAGTGGGCGAACAGGCGGGGCTGTCTACGAGTTAGCCCCTTCCACCATCGTTTGGCCTTCTTGAACGACCTCAGACGTCTGAACTTCCGCCTGGCCCATCGCACTAGGTAGGTGTTGATGCGTTGCAGTAAGCGATACAGCTCGGAGCGGTAGAACTGCCCGTAGTAGTTCATCCAGCCGCGGACGACCGGATTCAGCTACTCCGCGAGCGCCGTGATATCCTCGGTCGTGCGCAGGTTGATCCGCCATCGGCGGACCACGCCCCCCATCTTCTTGAGGGCGTCCCGGCTCGCCGCTGGCAGGAAGCTGGAGAACATCTGCCCGTCCTTTTTGCAGGCGCCTCTTGCCCGGAACGTGTAGCCGAGGAACGTGAACGACGTGTTGCCGTAGACCTCACGCCGGTTTCCGTCCCTGCAGTACACGATCCTGGTCTTGTCGGGGTGCAGGCGCAGCCCGACCTCTCTCATTCGCTCCGCCAGCTTGGCCCGCACATACCGGGCCTGCTTCTCGGTCACACAGTGCACTACCGGGAGAGTCGGCGGCGGGGATCTCACCCGCCGCAGCTCGCAGAACCTGCCGTGCACGTCTCCGCGCAGCAGGCTCCCATTGCCCAGCGGTCAGGGGAGAACGCCGAACTGCCAGTGCGCGAACAGGCCAGGTTCCCGACGCGCGATTTCGCGCAGCCATTCCGTCGCCCGCCGCTCTCGGCGTTTTAGCCGCTTGTACTTCCGCGTCGCCCATGCAACAAGCTTGCGGTTGAGGTACTTCAGGAGGGGATACAACATCGACTTGTAGAAGGAGCCGTAATAGGGGTCGCCGTAGTACTCGCGAAAAATCGGGCGGATATGGGGTGAGTAGGCTCCTGACCAGGGGATCTTCGGGTTTTGGCGGGAGGGTGCTGGGTGGTCGTTCCGACGCTCGCGGACGAGGAGTTGGAGGGGCTGCGTCGGTTTCCGGAGATCGGCCGGGAGGATCTTTTCCGGTTTTTCACGTTGACTCCCGCGGACCTGGCGTTCCTCGATCCCGGTCGGGGCCGAGGGCCAGCGGACCGGCTGGGGCTTGCGGTCGCCTTGTGCACGTTGCCGTGGTTGGGGTTTGTGCCGGACGACGTGACGTCGGCGCCGCGGGCGGCGGTGCTGCGGCTGGCTGAGCGGTTGGCCGTCGACCCGGATGTGATCGGCTCGTACGGGCGGCGGGCCAAGACACGCACGGATCATCTGCGGCTGGCTGCGCGGTATCTGGGGTGGCGGGTGCCGACCGCGCTGGAGCTGAAGGAGCTGGACGAGTTTCTTTTGGCGCGGGCGATGGAGCACGACTCGCCGACGTTGCTGTTCCGGCTGGCCTGTGAGTATCTGATCTCGGCGAAGGTGATCCGGCCGGGGCCGGTGACGGTGGTGAAGCGGGTCGGGCACGCCCGGGATGTCGCGCGGCGGGAGACGTTCGACCGGCTGGCGCACGAGTTCACCGATGAGCGCCGCGCTGGGCTGGACGGGCTGCTGGTGACCGACCCGGTGATCGGGATGACCCGGCTGCGGTGGTTGGGTACGGGGCCGGTGGAGGCGTCGCCCGCGGCGGTGAAGGCCGAGATCGCGAAGTTGATGTTCCTGCGTGGGATGGGCGCGCACGCCCTGGACTTGTCGGTGTTGCCGGCGGAGCGGCGGCGGTTTCTGGCCGCGGTGGGCCGCCGGCTGACGGCGCAGGCGTTGGCGCGGCGGGAGCCGGAGCGTCGGTACCCGATCCTGCTGACCGTGGTGGCGCAGTCGGTGACGGATGTGTTGGACGAGGTCGTGCAGCTGTTCGATCAGGCGGTCTCGGCGCGGGAGAGCGGGGCCGCGCACAGGATGCGCGATGAGCTGGTCGAGCGTGGCAAGGCCGGCGAGGAGCGTCAGGCGCTGCTGGACGCGGTCCTGGCTATCGTCGCTGACCCGGCGATCTCGGATGAGGACGTGGGTGGGCTGATCCGCGGGGAGAAGGTCGGGTGGGAGCGGCTGCGGGCCGCGCGGGCCGCCGCCCTGCCACCGCTGCCGCGCGATCACGGGCACCTCACGGCGTTGGACGGTTCCTACGGGTACCTGCGGCGGTTCACCCCCCAGGTCCTGGAGGCGGTGACGTTCGCCGGCGGCACCGCCGCGACTGACCTGCTCACAGCGGTGGACATTCTGCGTGAGTTGAACGCCACCGGCGCCCGTAAGGTCCCGCGGGGCGCGCCGAGCGGTTTCGTTCCGGCTCGCTGGCGCGGCTACCTGGACACCGCGATCAAGGCGGACGACGTCACCGCCTACCGGCACTACTGGGAACTGTGCACGTTGCTGGCGTTACGCGACGGGCTGCGCACCGGGGATGTGTTCGTGCCCGGCTCGCGCCGCTACTCCGACCCGGCCGCCTACCTGCTCACCCCGGAGAAGTGGGCCGATCATCGGGTGGAGTTCTGCCGGCTGGTCGGCAAACCCGCCGACGCCGCCCGGGGGCTGGCGGAGGTCGAGGACGAGTTACACGTGGCGCTGGGTGAGCTGGAGCGGACGCTCGCCGCCGGCGGCCCGGTTCGCCTGGACGCCGAGGGTGACCTGGTGATCTCCCCGCTGTCCGCGGAGGACGTCCCGGCCGAGGCGGTGGCGCTCAAGGCCGAGCTGACCGCGATGCTGCCGTTCGCGCCGATCGTGGCGCTGCTGATCGAGATGGACCAGCGCACCGGGTTCCTGGACTGCTTCACTCACGCGGGTGGCAAGCAGACCCGCACCGCGGAGGTGAAACGGAACCTGATCGCGGTGCTGATCGCGCAGGCCACCAACCTTGGGCTGACCCGGATGGCGGACGCCTGCGGCATCTCCTACGACGTCCTGGCCTGGACCGCGGAGTGGTACGTGCGGGAGGAGACGCTGCGCGCGGCGAACCTGACGCTCATCGGCTACCACCAGAAGCTGCCGCTGACCTCGGTCTTCGGCACGGGCACGCTGTCCTCCAGCGACGGGCAGCGGTTCCCCACCCGCGGCAAGTCCGTCACCGCCAGGGCTTTGAGCAGGTACTTCGCCCACGAGGGGCTGTCGACGTACACGCATGTGACCGACCAGCACACGACCTACGGCACGAAGGTCATCGTCGCGACCAGGCGCGAGGCGCACTACGTGCTCGACGAGATCCTCGGCAACGCCACCGACATCCCGATCGTCGAGCACGCCACCGACACGCACGGTGTCACGCTGGTCAACTTCGGCCTGTTCGACCTGCTGGGGTTGCAGCTCTCACCCCGCATCCGGGACCTGGGGAAGATCGCCCTCTGTCGGACGGGCTCGAAAACCGAGGTGAGCACGGCGTTCCCGCTCGCGGGGCCGCTGCTGACGCGGCGCGCCAACCTCGATCTGATCGCCGGGCACTGGGATGACCTGCTGCGCCTGGCCGGGTCGCTGAAGTTCGGGCACGCCACCGCCTCGCTGCTGGTCAGCAAGCTCTCGGCGTCCGGCCGGCAGAACGCCCTCGCGGCGGCGCTCAAGGAGTACGGGGCGCTGCGGCGCACGATCTACGCCGCCCGCTATCTGTCCGACCCGGCGTACCGGCGCAAGATCTCCCGCCAGCTCAACAAGGGCGAGTCACTGCACGCGCTGAAACGGGACCTGCTCTACGCCCACGAGGGCACGGTGCGTGCCCGCCACCTCGAAGCCCAGACCGAACAGGCCTGGTGCCTGACCCTGGTCACCAACGCCGTGGTGACCTGGACGACCGAGTACTACGGGCTCGCGGTGGACTCGCTGCGCGCGACCGGGCGGCACATCGACAACGAGGTACTCACGCACATCTCCCCGACGCACAGCGAGAACATCAACTTCTTCGGCGCGATCGAGGTGGACATCGAGGGCGAGCTGGCACAGCTCGGCCCGACCGGGTACCGGCCACTGCGGATGCGCGACACCTTGTTCTGACCGGTGCGATGGTCCGCTTCCGGTGCGCGGATGTCCCCGTGCTCCCTGGCCGGCTCGCCGCGCGCGAGGATGACGCCGTGGCGGAGGACTCCACGACGATCGAACTCGACCGGTCCGAACTCCGCGCGGTCGTCGGCTACACGGCGGCGTGCGCACAACCCGCATTGGCGATCTTTGAACGTGAACGCTCTGGCGATCGGCGCCCACGAGCGGCGCTCGACGCCGCGCGGGCGTTCGCGCGGGGAGCCGAGCGGACCCAGGTGATGCGGGACAGCGCGTGGGCCGCGCACCGGGCGGCTCAGGAGACCCGCGACGCGGGACAGGTCGCGGCGAGCGACGCCGCGCGCGCGGCCGGCCACGCGGTCGGCGCGGCGTTCCTTCATCCCCTGGCGCACGCCACTCAGGTCAAGCACATCCTCGGAGCGGCAGCTCACGCCGCACGAGCGCTCGAACTCGCCGCCGGAGACGATCCCACCGTCGGGGCCGACCACCTCGCGCAGGCGCGGATCCTCGCGTGTCCCGTGGTGGTGGACGTACTACGGCGCTACCCGGTCGCCCCGCGCGGCGGCGGGCGGGTCGGAGAACTGATCCGTCAGCTGGACGCGTCGCTCCGCCGCTCTACCGGATAATGGACCATTATCCGGTAAGGTGATCCACACCGGGGGCTGGTGGCCAGCGCGAACCGCGCGGCCGCCGGGACGCGACTCGTGCGCGTTATCCGGTAGCTCGACCGTGGCGGGAGCGTTGATGGCAGCGACAGTGACGAAGCTCGACGCCCGCCGGGCCGGACCCGGCCCGGCGGGCGGGCCGACGGTGCGCGCCGCCATCGACGCCTTCCTCGACGCCCCGGCGATCCGGGACAACCCGCACACCCTGCGCGCCTACACGAACGTGCTCGACCGAGTCGCCGAGCTCCTCGGCCCGGACCGGGCGCTCGCCGACGTCGCCGACGACGAGGTCGGCGCCGCGCTGACCGAGTTGTGGGCCGCAGCGAAACCAGCGACCTGGAACCGCAACCGCGCCGCGGTCGGCTCCTGGCTGGGCTGGTGCGCCAGCCGGCGGCACTGGACCACCCCGACGGTGCCGGCGGCCGCCGAACGGCGCCGCGAACCCGCGGACGACACCAAGGCCGTGGCCCGGTCCCGGATCGACCGGCTCTGCCGACGCCGCGACGTCCCCCTACGAGAGAAGACGCTGTGGCGGATGCTCTACGAGTCCGCCAGCAGAGCCTCCGCCGTCCTCGCGCTCAACATCGAGGACCTCGACCTGCCCAACAAACAAGCCCGAGTCGTCGTCAAGGGCGGCGACACCATGTGGATCACCTGGGGCACCGACACCGCCCACCTGCTACCCCGGCTCATCGCCGGCCGGACCCGCGGCCCACTGTTCCTCTCCGACCACCGGCCCGGCCCACACCGCCGCGCGACCACCGACCGACGCGACCTGTGCCCCGACACCGGCCGGGCCCGGCTCGGCTACGACCGCGCCCGGACCCTGCTCGGCCAGCACGGTGACGGACTACGCCTCCACCAGCGCCGCCACAGCGCGGCCACCCACCTCGGCGACGCCAACACCTCCGCCAACGTGATCATGGCGAAGACCGGGCACACGTCACTGCGCTCCGTCCAGCGCTACGTCAAACCCGGCCTGGCCGCCGTGCACCAGGCCACCGAGGCGCTCTCCAGCCCGCCACGCCGGGCGTAAGGCGGCGTCACCACAGGCCACAGGCATATCCGCCCGATTTTTCGCGAGTACTACGGCGACCCCCAGCCGATGCCCTTGCGCTCCCCGGGACGACCACGCCAGATCCGGGCCCGGTAGAGCAGCCGTGGCCGCCACCCGGGCCGGTAGCAGACCATCGGCGACCACAC
>NZ_CDWWEW010000243.1:0-8006 GCF_977966315.1 Frankia sp. CeRuru1 | reverse complement strand
GTGCCATCGACGTGGGCGGGTGTCCACGCCTGCTGGGGTCGGGAGAACCGGGAGGCCGCGCTGCGGATGATCCCCGGGCCGCCGGCCGCGGCCGGCCAGGCGGCGAACCTGGAGGTGAAGTCCTTTGACCTCGCCGCGAATCCCTACCTTCTGGTGGCCGGTCTGCTGGCCGCCGGGCAGGCGGGGCTCGCGGCGGCGGCCGCGTTGCCGGAGCCGGTGGGCGTCGACCCGGCCTCGCTCGACCCCGCCGAACGGGCCCGCCGCGGCATCCGGCGCCTGCCCACCAGCCTGGGCGAGGCGGTCGCCGCCTTCGAGGCCGACGAGGTGTTGCACCGCGCCCTGGGACGGGAGCTGCACGACGCGGTCGCCGCCGTCCGGCGCGCGGAGATCGACCGGTTCGCCGAGGCGGACCCGGCCGCCGTCGTCGCGGCGACCCGCTGGCGGTACTGACCCGCCGGCGGTGCTGACCGGGTGTCAGCCCACCCGGCGCAGTCCGGCCGTGGCGGCGGCCCGCTCCAGGTCCTCGACGCCGAAGGCGTCGACCGGGCCAAGCGCGCCGGCGCGGGCGACGGTGCCCGCGGCGAGATGTCCCGCCATCCACGCCATGATCCGAGCGGTGAAGGCATAGGGGTCGCGACCTTCCAGCCGCACGGTGGCGAGTTCCCGGCCGGCGGCGTCCCGGGTGAGCGCGAACACCTGCGCCCCGGCGCGGGCCCGCGCCGCCCGGTCCGGTCCGCGGCCGGTCGTCCGCAGGGCGGACCGGGCGGCGGCGGCCAGCAGCGCCCGGCTCGGCGGGAAACGACGCAGCCCGGACAGGGGGAACGACAGCGCCTGCCCCACACGGATGCCGCGGTCGACGCCGCCGATATACGTCGCGACGTCGGTCAGCGCCGGCGCGAGCCGGGGCAGGGTGAACGGCTCCCCTCCCGACCACAGCACCGCCGGGTGTCCCCGCCGGCCGCCCGACCCGCCGGTGACCTTGCCGGACGACCGGAAGGACCGCACCTCGCGGGCGAGCGGGCGCTCGACGAGGACGCCGCCGCGTAGCACGATGACGGGCTCGGTCAGCGCGGCCAGCAGGGTCGCCCGCGTTCCGCTGCTCATCCCGAGAGCGCCCGTGACGAGGTAGCCGATGTCGAGGCGGCGGGCCTCGCCGCCGGCCGCCTGCAGGGCCAGTGCTCCGGCGAGGTTGCCGGGGACGAAGTCGAAGCCGGCGCCGGGGATCAACGCCGCCCCGGACGCCGCCGCCCGCGGGCCGACCTCGGTGAAGACGTGCCGCAGGAATGCGCCCTCCCCGGAACAATCCAGGTAGTGCGCGCCGACCGCGGCCGCCGCCGCCACGACCGGCCGCCCGAACCGGCGGAACGGGCCCACTGTGGAGACGAGCACGTCCCCGGTGCCGAGCCCGAGTAGGCGGGCCAGCGACGTGCCGCTGGGCGCGCCCCGAGCCTCCGTCCGGTCGGCCGCGTCAGCCACGCCGGCCGCGTCAACCGCGGTGGTCGCGCCGGCCGGGGTAGTCGCGTCGACCACGGCGGTCCCCAGGCCGTCGTAGGCGGCGGCGAGGGCACGGACCCTGGTCTCCGTGCGGCCGGCGAGGACAGGTCGGTGCCCGGCAGCCACGAGTTCTGCGGTCACCAGCCGGCCGGTGTAACCGGTCGCGCCGAACACTACGATACGGGCCGTCATGGGTCCCGACGTTATGCCCATCTGTCGAAGGTGGCCCTTGAGACGTTACTTTGGCACGTAGCGGCCTGCACACCCCACAATGATGCGCACCCGTCCGAGGAGGCGCGCGTGCGTAAGGTACTGGTTGCAAATCGTAGTGAGATCGCCGTCCGTGTTTTCCGAGCCGCTCAGGAACTGGGCCTGCGCACGGTGGCGGTCTACACGCCCGAAGACGTTTCCGCGCTGCACCGGACAAAGGCGTCCGAGGCCTACGAGATCGGTGGCCCCGGGCACCCGGTGCGCGGATACCTGGACATCGACGCCCTGCTCACCGTGGCCAAGCAGGCGGAGGCCGACGCGCTGCACCCCGGCTACGGCTTCCTGTCGGAGTCGGCGGTGCTCGCCGAGGCGTGCGCCACCGCCGGCATCACCTTCGTCGGACCGCCCCCGGCGGTCCTGCGGCTGACCGGGGACAAGGTCGCCGCCCGGGACGCCGCGCTGGCCGCCGGGCTGCCGGTGCTGCG
This sequence comes from Frankia sp. CeRuru1, assembly GCF_977966315.1. Classification (NCBI taxonomy): domain Bacteria; kingdom Bacillati; phylum Actinomycetota; class Actinomycetes; order Frankiales; family Frankiaceae; genus Frankia; species Frankia sp. CeRuru1. Next base: position 5,817 of record NZ_CDWWEW010000243.1, on the reverse strand, counting down.
CGCCTCGGTGCCGCTGCCGGACGGCGCCGGGGCGCTCGCCGCCGCCGAGGAGGTCGGCTTCCCGCTGTTCGTCAAGGCCTCCGCCGGTGGCGGGGGGCGCGGCCTGCGGCGGGTGGAACGCCTCGCCGACCTCGCCGACGCGGTGGCGAGCGCGTCCCGGGAGGCCGCCGCCGCCTTCGGGGACGGCACGATCTTCCTGGAGCAAGCGGTGGACCGGCCGCGCCACATCGAGGTCCAGATCCTGGCCGACGCCTACGGCAACATCATCCATCTGTACGAGCGGGACTGCTCGGTGCAGCGCCGGCACCAGAAGGTCGTGGAGATCGCCCCGGCGCCGCGGCTCGATGAGGCGGTCCGGGCGAGCATCTGCGCCGACGCGGTGCGGTTCGCCCGGCATGTCGGCTATGTCAATGCGGGCACGGTCGAGTTCCTTCTCGGCGCCGACGACCGGTACACGTTCATGGAGATGAATCCCCGGATCCAGGTCGAGCACACGGTCACCGAGGAGGTCACCGGGGTTGATCTGGTTGCGGCGCAGCTGCGGATCGCCGACGGGGAGAGCCTGGCCGGCCTCAACCTCGCCCAGGAGCAGATCGTCCTGCGCGGTACCGCCATCCAGTGCCGGGTCACCACCGAGGATCCCTCGGACGGCTTCCGGCCCGACACCGGGACGATCAGCTTCTACCAGTCACCCGGCGGTCCGGGGGTGCGCCTCGACGGCGCCACGTACCCGGGGGCCGAAGTCAGCCCGTACTTCGACTCGTTGCTGGTGAAGCTGACGACCCGGGGTAACACGCTGGAGAAGGCGGCGCGGCGCGCCCGGCGGGCGCTGAACGAGTTCCGGGTCCGCGGGGTGCGTACGAATATCGACTTCCTGGTGCGGCTCCTCGCCGACCCCGGCTTCCTCGCCGGCGGGGTGAGCACGTCGTTCATCGACGAACGGCCGGAGCTGCTCGCTCCCGGCAAGGGGACGGACCCGACCAGCCGGCTGCTGGCTCGCCTCGCCGAGAGCACGGTGAACGGATTCCTGCGCCCGGCGGTGGCCCTGGCCGACCCCCGGGAGCTGCTGCCGCCCGCGCCCGCGCAGGTGGCGGCGCCCCGCGGCACGGCGCCCGGCGGCACGCAGCTGCCGGCGGGATCCCGGCAGTTGCTGACGGAGCTCGGGCCGGCGGGCTGGGCGGCGTGGCTGCGCGCCCAGGGGGCGCTGGCCGTCACCGACACCACCCTGCGTGACGCCCACCAGTCGCTGCTGGCCACGAGGCTGCGCAGCTTCGACATCCTGGCGGCCGCCCCGTCGTACGCCGCGCTGACGCCGAACCTGCTGAGCCTGGAGGCCTGGGGCGGGGCGACCTACGACGTCGCGCTGCGCTTTCTCGCGGAGGATCCGTGGGAGCGGCTCGCTGCGCTGCGCCAGGCCGCACCGAACATCTGCCTGCAGATGCTGCTGCGGGGGCGCAACGCGGTCGGGTACACCCCCTACCCGGACGACGTCGTCCGGGCGTTCGTCGCCGAGGCCGCGGCGACCGGCGTCGACATCTTCCGGATCTTCGACGCGCTGAACGACATCGAGCAGATGCGCCCGGCGATCGAGGCGGTGCTCGGTACCGGGGCGATCGCCGAAGGGACGCTCTGCTACACCGGTGACCTCTCCGATCCGGCGGAGCGGATCTACACCCTCGACTACTACCTGCGCCTCGCCGAACAGCTCGTCGAGGCGGGTGTGCATGTGCTCGCCGTGAAGGACATGGCGGGACTGCTGCGCCCGGCGGCGGCGGCCACGCTGGTGACGGCCCTGCGGGAGCGTTTCGACCGGCCTGTCCACCTGCACACCCACGACACCGCGGGCGGCCAGCTCGCCACCCTGCTCGCGGCGTCCGCGGCCGGGGTGGACGCGGTGGACGCCGCCGCCGCGCCGATGTCCGGCGGCACCAGCCAGGTCAACATGTCCGCGTTGGTGGCGGCGACCGACCACACTCCCCGGGCGACCGGCATCGCGCTGCCCGCGCTCTCCGCGATGGAGCCGTACTGGGAGGCCGTGCGCGACCTCTACGCCCCGTTCGAGGCGGGGCTGCGGGCCCCGACCGGGGCCGTGTACCGGCACGAGATTCCCGGCGGCCAGCTGACGAACCTGCGTCAGCAGGCGATCGCGCTGGGGCTGGGGGACCGGTGGGCCGAGGTCACCGAGTGCTACGCGATCGCCAACGAGCTGCTCGGCAAGCCGATCAAGGTGACGCCGACCAGCAAGGTCGTCGGTGACCTGGCGCTGTTCATCGCCGGCGGATCCGTCGACGTGGACCGGTTGCGTGCGCATCCCGAGGAGTTCGACCTGCCGGCCAGCGTGCTCGGCTACCTCGCAGGTGAACTCGGCACGCCGCCGGCCGGCTTCGCCGAACCGTTCCGGGAACGGGCGCTGGCCGGGCGCCGCCCGGCGCCGCCGTCCGTCGACCTCGACGCGGCGGACGCCGCCGAGCTCTCTTTCCCGGGGGCCCGGCGGCGGGCGGCCCTGTCCAGGCTGCTCTTCCCCGGCCCGTGGAAGGACTACCTGCGGGCGGTGGACGCCTACGGGGACTCCTCCGTGGTCCCGACCGACGGCTTTTTGTACGGGCTGCGGCCCGGCGTTCCGCTCACCGTCACCTTGGAGCCCGGGGTGGAGATCATCGTGGAGCTGGAGACGCTCTCCAAACCGGACGACTCCGCGATGCGCACTCTGTACCTGCGGGTCAACGGCCAGCCCCGGCCGGTGCGGGTCCGGGACGCGTCCATCACGGCCACCACCACGGTGGCCCGTCGGGCGGACTCCGCCGATCCGAACCAGGTGGGCGCCGGGCTGCCCGGCATCGTCACGTTCAGCGTCGCGGTGGGCGACACGGTGACGAAGGGCCAGCGGCTGGCGGTGGTGGAGGCGATGAAGATGGAGGCCGCGGTGACCAGCCCGGTGGGCGGGACCGTCGTGGAGCTCGTCCGCTCCAGCGGCGACTCCGTCGAGGTCGGCGACCTGCTGCTTATTCTGCGTTCCTGATTACGCTGTGTCCCTGATCCCGCTGGTCGGGTTCTGCCTCCGCGGGGGTGTCGTGGCCGGGAGCGTCCCGGCCACGTCCCCCGCCTCCCGGCCCGGGCGGAAGACCCAGGCGCGCAGTAGAAGGAACCGGATGACCGTGGAGGCCAGGTTCGCCAGCACCAGCACGGAGAGTTCAATGCCGCGGCCGGGGTTCGTGCTCGCCGCGTGCAGGAGCGCGAGCGAACCGCTGGTCAGGCCGAGGCCGACGGCGAACACCACCAGGCCCTGCAGATGGTGGCGACCGGCGCGCTCCGGACCGGTGAGACCGAAGGTCAGCCGCCGGTTCGCCGCGGTGTTCGCAACCGCCGTGAGAAGCAGCGACAGCAGGTTCGCGACCTGCGCCCCGGTGACTGTCCGCAGCAGGACGAAGAGCACCAGATAGGACAGCGTGCTGGCGATCCCGATCGCGGCGAATCGCAGGAGCTGACCGGTGAGTCCCTTCGGTACCCCCGGGACCTCGACGGCCTTGCCCTCCTCGGCGTGGCCGGCGGTGAGCGGGCCTCGGCCGAACTCCTGGTGCAGCCTGGCGAGCGGCAGCTTTCCGCTGCCGAACGCCCGCAAGAGGCGGACCACACCCTTCAGGTCAGCGATGGCCGTGGCGAGCACGTCGACGCGGCTGTCCGGATCATCGATCCAGTCGACCGGGATCTCGTGGATGCGCATTCCGGCCCGTTCGGCCAGGACGAGCAGTTCGGTGTCGAAGAACCAGCCGCTGTCTTCCACCAAGGGCAGCAGGCCCGCCGCGGCGTCGGCGCGGATCGCCTTGAAGCCGCACTGCGCGTCGGAGAACCGGGCCGCCAGGGTCCTGCGGAGGATCAGGTTGTAGCAGCGGGAGATCATCTCCCGGCGCGGTCCCCGCACGACCCGGGAGGCGGGGGAGAGCCGGGTGCCGATCGCGAGATCCGAGTGGCCGCTGATGAGCGGGGCCACCAGGGGCAGCAGCGCGGCGAGGCCGGTCGACAGGTCGACGTCCATGTAGGCGAGCACCGGTGCGGGCGAGATGCCCCAAGCCGCCCGCAGTGCCCGGCCGCGGCCCTTGGCTTCGAGGTGGATCGCGGCGACCTCGGGGAGCTCCTTCTCCAACGCCTGGGCGATGGCCACGGTGCCGTCGGTGCTGGCGTTGTCGGCGATCGTGATCTGAAAGGGGTACGGGAACGTCCCGGTCAGGTGGGCGTACAGCCGTCGGACGCAGGGAGCGAGGTCGTTCTCCTCGTTGTACACGGGGATGACGACGTCCAGCATCGGGCGCGGACGGCCGCCGTCCGGCCCGAGCCATCTAGGCTGATGATGTTGAACGGGAATGCTCTCTCCGGTGCTCCCGGTCGTCTCGAAGGTCCCGGTCATCCCGGTCATCCCGGAGATCACGGTCGTCGAGGAAGGCATCCGCGTCATCGTCATGCTCTCCACCCTCGGTTCGGGAGCTGTGCCGCTCGTGTGCCGATGCTGTGCGCCTGCTGTGAGCGTCGGCCGGGCTGAGGATCGCCTCGGCGATTGCGGTTGTGGTGCGGAGCGGTGTCAGGTAGTGACGCCGGTGCCCGTCGTGGAGCCGGCGGTGGCGCCGGTCTTCGGTGCGGTCAGGTCGTAGAGGGTCACGCCGTCGACCGTCTTCGAGGTGAAGTTCTCCGTCACCCAGCTGGAGATCTCCCGTGAGGACGAGCTACCGCCGTTGGCCTGACCGAAACCGCCGCCGCCGATGAAGTAGTGGATCTTTCCTTCGGCGACGTACTGCTTGAACTGTGCCGGGGTGGGCGAGGGGTCGCTCCCGTTGAACCCGCCGACCGGCATGACCGGGTCCTGGGTCGCGAGCTGGTATCCGGCTGCGCTATTCGAGCCGACCGCGGCGGCGACCCAGGTGTAGGAGTCCGCGTTCTGCCTGAGCAGCTTCACGATCGCGTCGCTGGGAGTGACGGTGCTGAGTAGACCGCCCGGGCCACCGCCCCGGGTCTCCTGCCCGCCGAGGATCCCGTTCCCCAGCGCGCTGGTTCCGGTTCCGGCACCACCACCGGCCTGGCCGGGCATCCCGCCCTGGCCGCCGGGCATCTGCTGCCCACCGCCGGGGAAGGCCCCACCGGGGAAGATTCCACCACCCTGTGGGCCAGCCTGCGGGCCGCCCTGGCCCATGCCCTGCGGCGGGAAGCCCTGCTGACGGCCGGCCTGCAGGCCGCCCTGGCCCATGCGGCCGCCACCCGGCCCGCCGAAGCCGGCGCCGGCGGGACCCGCCGCCGGGATCGAGCCGGTGTGCGGGGTCGCCGCGGTGGCGATGGCGTACGAGCCGGGTCCGAGGAGCCCGGCGACCAGCGCCACGGCGGCGACGCCGAGCGCGGCCCGCCGCGGCAGTCGGATGGCTGCGAGGAACCCGAGCGCCGCGATGATACCGGCGACGAGCACGGCGTACCGGATCCACGGATGCCACTGGGGGGTGCGGTTCAACAGGGTGTAGCACCAGGCGGTGGTGGCAGCCATCGTGGCGGCCGAGACCACGGCGGCGGCGGGATGCCGGCGATGACGCCAGAGCAGCGCGCAGCCCATCCCCACCAGGGCGCCGACCGCCGGGGCGAGCGCCACCGTGTAGTAGGCGTGGAAGATGCCCTTCATCTGGCTGAAGACGATGCCGGTGACGAGCAGCCAGCCGCCCCAGAGGAGGAAGGCGGCGCGGGCGCGGTCCGTCCGCGGGGTGCGCCGGGTGATCCACAGTCCGGCGACGAGCAGGATCAGTGCCGTCGGGAGCAGCCAGGAGATCTGACCGCCGACCTCCGAGC
>NZ_CDWWEW010000242.1:0-8007 GCF_977966315.1 Frankia sp. CeRuru1 | reverse complement strand
AGGCGGAGCAGCGCCAGGCCGCGGATCCGGCGACGGCGAGCGCGAAACCGGGCAGACCCGCGAGGCCGCGACCCGAGCGGGCCACGATGCCGAGGACGACCGTCAGGGTGAGCAGCGGCAGGCACGTGGTGCCCGTACCCCGGGCGGCGTACCAGAGGGCTTCGGTGCTCATCGGCCGGAACCTCTCGGCCGTGTCGCCGAGCCAGCGGATGCGACTCGGGTTCCATCCTCGGCGGCCGGAGCCGTCTCGGCCCGGCTCGGGCTGGGCCAGCCCGCGGTCGTGACGATCGAGCCGTCCGCGGCGACGAGCCGTGCCGGCATCCCGAGCCGGCGCAGCCAGCCCACCGCCGCGGAACCACGGACGATCGCGGCGGTGCTCGCCGGGCTCGGTCACCACGAGCCGGGCGGTCGTGCTCCACACCGACCACTCGACCACCGCTGCCGCGCCGGGCATCTCAGGAACCACCGGTCGACGCGTGCGTGGGACCGTCGGCACTCCCCACCGTTGTCCCGCCCGACCAGCCGCCGGACGAGGACGCGCTGTCGGAGGTCGACGACGAGGTGGATCCGTCACCCGAGGTCGCCGAGCTGTCGTCCGTCGTCGAGGCCGAGATGGCCGCGGATGCGGAATGCTCGTGGGCCAGCACGCCGAAGCTGATGGCTCCGGCGGCCGTGACGGCCGCCAGTCCGGCGGTGACGGGGCCTACCCGTCGGATTCCCTGCTCACGTGTGGCCATGGCCGGTGTCCTCCTACCCTGCCGGCGCTCCGGGAGGAGCCCCGTGACTATGAGGGTGGGAGTCGGGCCTGTGTGTTACCTGTGCGCCACCTGTTCGATTGCCGAGGGCGGAACACCCCACGGGCGTGGGGAGGACGTCGAGGCGTACACCCGACGAGTACCCGCTGTCGGATCACCCCCACGGGCGTGGGGAGGACAGGAACCGAACGCCCTGCAGCGGTCCGTGGCAGGGCGGCTGCCCGGGCTCCTGTCAGGTCCGGGCCTGCTGCTCGTGATGGCGCCGATGGGCGTCGGTAAGACCGAGACGGCGCTGCACGCCGCCCGGGTGATGGGCGAGGCGGCTGGCACGTGTGGGCTGTTCGTCACCCTGCCGACGATGGCGACCGCGGACCAGATGTACCGCCGAATCCGTGACTATGCTCGCCGCGATGGCCGTCGGGACCATCGACCAGGCGCTGCTCGCCGTCCTGCCTGTGCAGCACAACATGCTCCGGATGCTCGGCCTCGCTGGCAAGGTACTGATCGTCGACGAGGTGCACGCCTACGACGCCTACATGCGGATGCTCCTCGCTCGGCTGCTGATCTGGCTCGGTGCGCTCGATGTCCCGGTCGTCCTGCTGTCGGCCACCCTGCCCGGCTCGGTCGCGCACCGACTCGTCCGTGCCTACCTGACCGGCGCCGGTCACCGTGCCACCGACCTGGCGCCGGTCGCCTACCCGGGATGGGTTTACGCCGACGCCGTCATCGGTGCCCTCACCACCCAGCCCGTCGACATCCCCTCTCGTCCCCTCGCGGTTGAGACAATGGTCGTGCCGGTCCACCGCACGAAGGGTGCCGACCGCTCCACCGCACTCCGCACGCTTCTCGAACCCCTCGTCGCTGACCGCGGCTGCGCGATGGTTATCTGCACCACCGTCGCCGAAGCGCAGGCCACCTACCGCTACCTGCAGGGCTGGTTCGCCGACCTGTCCGCCGTCCGGGCCAGCTTCGGTGACGGCCGTACGGTCCCCCAGCTGCAGCTGTTACACGCCCGCTTTCCCGCCTACCAGCGCGAGGAGATCACGAAGACGGTGATGGCCGCCTACGGCCGCGACAGCGCCGTCCGTCCGCATGCCGTCTTCGACGGCGACCGGCCCGCCTGGGCCACCACCGGGCCGCGGCTCGTCGTACTCGTTCCGCCGGCAGACGGGGCTGCGCTGGACCTGCCGGATCGCTGGACCGGTGTCTACGACCGGTCCCTCCTCGAACGCACCCACACCCTGCTCGCCAAGCGAGCCCCCGGCAGCATCTCTATTCCGGACCATGTTCAGGAGATGGTCGAGGAGGTCTACGACGAGACGTTCTCCGCCGACCTGAGCGAAGCCGAACTGGCGCGGCGCATGGAGGACGAGGTCCGCTACAGCCTCGCCGAGCAGGCGATGATCCTGACGCCGAAGAACGCCCTCCCCCTCGCACGGCTGACCAGCAGCGGCCTCGTCGAGGACAAGGTCAGCACCCGTCTCGGCGTCGAATCCGTCCGCGTGGTCTGCTGCTTCGTCGATGCGGACGGCTACCGCTGGCTCGACCGCACCCGACGACACCCGCTACCCGAGAAAGGAAGCCGCCGGGACGGCTCGTTCACCACCAACGACGTCCGCGCCATCCTTGCCCACAGCATCCCCGTCGCCGACGGCGATTGGCGTCGAGGGCATCCGGGAGCCGCAATTGTCCCGACCAGATGGGCCGAGCACGCCGTGCTCCGCGAGTTCGTTCCCCTGCCCCATCCCATCGACGACGCCGGATACGCCCAGCCAGCCGACCTCGGCGGACGCAGCTTCTTCCTCGACGCAGAACTCGGCCTCACCTGGTGATGGCCGTCAGGGGCGGAGACCCACTCGGCAGCCCATGATCTCAAAGATTGTCATCTTGACCCCCGTCGTACCCGAGCATGTCGCAGGTGCTCTGATCTCTCGGCCCATCGAACCCAAAGCCGGCCTCTACGTCGGGGTCGTCCCCGCCCGCGAATGCGACGAACTCTCGAGCGTGATTGTCGGTAGCATCGCCGACGGCGCCGCGCCGTCTGCATCCACCCCGCCGACCCTTGAGCAAGATTTTACGATCAAGATTTTACGATCAAGGTTTTACGGTCAAGGCAGTCGGTGGACGCCGCTGCCATGTTATGGACTTCGGCAGCCTCCAACTCCTCGGCCTCCCATCACAACAGACACAGGAGACCCTGCAAAAGACCAGGTCAGAAAGGGTCCTCCCCACGCCCGTGGGGGTGATCCGCCATCCGGGCAACCATCGAGAAAGCACAGGCCGTCCTCCCCACGCCCGTGGGGGTGATCCGACGATCGGCGGCTACGCCCAGCGCCTCGCCGCGTCCTCCCCACGCCCGTGGGGGTGATCCCACCGCGATCCCGACGTGGTCGATCCTGGTCAGGTCCTCCCCACGCCCGTGGGGGTGATCCGGACCAGGCGGCGACGGTGAGGGCTGGCCAGTCGTCCTCCCCACGCCCGTGGGGGTGATCCGCGGATGGCCAAGCTCCGTGAACGCGCTGAGACGTCCTCCCCACGCCCCTGGGGGTCAGTTTTCAGTTTCTTTGGCCCTTCGGGCACGCCGCCTGCGGCGTGAAAGGGCTGGTGCTGCCGCGGTCGGTCCGGCTGGTCGATCGGGCCCTGCCAGGGCCCCGGGCTGTTGGCGGCCTCCCGGGATCGCGCCGCCATGGTGCCGGTGCGCACCTGTCGGCGAGCGCGTGACCGGCTTCCCCTGGCCGAAGGTCTGCCCTGCCAAGCGGTCTGGGAAGGTCGGCGCCGGCCGTCCGTCCAACGCCGTCCGCTTCCTGGCCTTGAGGCCGATTTTCAGTTTGGCGAGGGATCCTGACCTTACGGGTCGCCACCTGTGCTCCGAGCACGCCAGCCAGAATGTGATTGCTTTCGGTCCCCGGACGGCCGCTTCTAGTAGTCGACCTGAAGGGGGTTGGTGTGGAGGGCGTGGAGCTGCCCGACGACGAGGACGAGCAGATCCTCCAGCGCGTCGCCGCCATCGACGTCGCCAAGAAGGCGGGCAAGGTGTGCATCCGCATGCCGTACGGGAAGAAGGGCAAGCGGCGCACAGCGGTCCTCGACGTGCCGGCGACCTACCCGGCGGTGGTGGAACTGGCCGACAGACTGGTCCGCGAGGGGATCGAGCGGGTCACGCTCGAGAGCACCTCCGACTACTGGCGGTTGTGGTATTTCGTCCTCGAAGAACGGGGCCTGGACGTCGTTCTGGTCAACGCTCGCGACGTCAAGAACGTCCCAGGACGTCCCAAGACGGACAAACCCGACGCCGGGTGGCTGGCCAAGCTCACCGAGCGGGGCATGCTGCGCGCCTCGTTCGTCCCCCCGAAGGAGATCCGGGAGTTACGCGACCTCACCCGGATGAACGCGGACCTGGTCGCGGACCGGACCCGGGCCAAGCAGCGAGTCGAGAAGGTCCTCGAACTGGCCCTGGTCAAGCTCTCGGCGGTGATCTCGGACATCTTCGGGCTCTCCGGGCGGCGGATGCTCGACGCCATGGTCGCCGGCGAGCGCGACCCGCGCCGGCTCGCGGACCTCTCCCGCGGGCTGAAGGCACCCCGCGAGACGCTGATCGCCGCGTTAACCGGCCAGTTCTCCGACCACCACGCCTTCCAGCTCAAGGTCTACCTCGAGCAGATCGACGAGATCGACACAAAGATCGCTTCGCTGTCCGCGCGGATCGAGCAGTACGTCGCCATGCTGCCCATGCCCAAGGGCCACGTCGAGATCGCCGCTCCCGCCACCCGAACCACCACCGAGACCTTCGGCGGCGAAGACGGCACGGTCGACCCGGCCACCGGCGAGATCGTCCCGTCCGCCGCACCGGCCCGGCCCGCCTGGCCGGCGGGGATGACCGGACCCCGTCTGGTCGCGCTGCTCGACGCGATCCCCGGGATCAGCCTGGACGCCGCGCGGATCATCCTTGCGGAGATCGGCACGGACATGTCCCAGTTCCCCACCAAGGGCCCTCTGGTGTCCTGGGCAAAGCTGACCCCGCGCACGATCCAGTCCGGTGGCTCGCTGCGCAGGGGCCGGACCGGTAAAGGCAACCGCTACCCGCGCCGGATCCTCGCGACGACCGCGGTCGTCGCCGGGCGGACCCACACCTTTATCGGTGCCCGCCACCGGCGACTCAAACGCCGCCGCGGGGCGCTGAAGGCAGTCGTCGCGACAGCGCGGCTCATCCTCGAAATTATCTGGGAGCTGTTGAGTAATCCAGCAGTACCATTCCGCGACCTCGGCGAGGATTACTACGCCCGCCAAGGCGACCCCGAGCGGCGCAGCCGCGCCGCCGCCCGCCAGATGAAGAACCTCGGTATCTCCCCGGAGCAGGCCGCGGCCCTCGTCGCCGCCGCCTGACCCGCGCCCTGACGGCCACCAGCCAGCGAGATCGCTCGCCCGTCCAACGCCGCTCGCCGGTAGAAGGACCGGTAACAGCCGCATCGCACCCGTTGCCATCACCCGCACCAGCGGCCAAGTGCCCTGGCGGGCACGAGCCTGCCCACGTTGCGCTGGGTTTTCCAGTCAGCCGGGCGCGGCTTCACCAGCCCGACCGTGCAGGGTCGTTTATGACGTGAGTTACTGCTGTTACTACGATACCGTGACGACGTCGGAACGCAACGGGGCGAGGGCCGCTCCGATCTGGCCGGTGGTTTCCGTCGGGACACCGAGGCCGGCCAACGCCGCGAGCAGATGGTCCACCACCGCGTCGAAGTGGATGTCGGTGAGGCCGAGCGTGGCGTGTACCGCGGCCATGTCCCGACCCTGGTAGACCTCGGGACCACCGATCACCGCGGCGATGAACGCCCGCTGGTGTTCCTTGAGGCGGGGCAGGTCCCGGTCGGCAAAGAAGGGCGCAAGAACGGGATCGGCCATCACCCGGACGTAGAAATTGTCGACCGCGGCCTGCACGGCCGTCGCGCCGCCGATAGCGTCGTAGATACTCATCAGAGGTCTCGCTTTCGCAGGAGAGGCCCGACCGGAGGTCGTTGACCAGGTTTGTTGCCGGGGCTGCACTGGTACCCGTCCGATAGGTTCACTGAACCACGGGCACAATTTCCTTGAAAGAGTCGAATGTCCGCGCGACAGAGAAAGATGGCAGGCGGACGCGGGCCGTCCGGCTCCTTCCGCTCACGCGTGGGCAGAAGCTTGACCTGTTGAAAGACGGTAGGAAGGAGCGGTGTGCTCCTCGTCCGGCGCGAGGAAGGCCCTGGCGAAGATCTGCAACGCCGAGAGCCGCGGACACGGGTCGTGGCACTACCGTGCATACTGTTCGTCACGCCTGCGGGATATGTCATTGTTGGCCCGCTACCGTCAACGGGGAGAACTCAGTGACCGCCGCCGACAGCATGGCCGGAAAGATCCTGACCGGGCCCGGACCGAAGGCGGACGGGGACGCCGCTGGCCTCGTGGCGAGGGGAATCGGGCAGATCCTGACCATCGCGATCGAGGGCGCCGGTCCTTTTCGGGGTGCCGCTGAGGTCGCGGACGAGACGCGGACGGTGACAGCGGGCACCGAGAAGGCGGTCGACCGGTTCGTCGCCATCCATCTCCGCCTCGCGGCGGCGAACGGGGCCCTGACCGGGCTCGGGGGAGTGGCCACTCTCCCGATAACGGTGCCGGCCGGCGTGAGCGGCTACTTCATCGTCGCGGGCCGGCTGGTCGCGGGCGTCGCGCACCTACGCGGGTACGACCTGCAGTCCGAGGACGTCAGGACCGCCGTGTTGCTGACGATGGCCGGCGGTGGCCCCGCGACGGAGATCCTCCGCGAGGCCGGCATCGAGATCGGCCGGCGAGGTGCCGCCGCCGCTGTCAAGCGTGTGTCCGGGAAGACCCTCATCGAGATCAACAAGAAGGTCGGGTTTCGGCTGTTCACGAAGGCCGGGACGACCGGAGTGATCAACCTGGGCAAGATGGTGCCCTTTGTCGGCGCCCCGATCGGCGCCACGACGGACCTGCTTTCCATGCGCGCGGTTGCCGCCTACGCCAGGTCGAGCTTTCCGTCGCTCTCCGCGGGGCCCGCGCCGGACGGCGATCTGACCAGCCCGGCCGCCGATTCGCACCACGAGAGCGGCCCGGCGTGGACTGCCGACACCGTGGTTCACCTGTCACTCGACAGCCAGTCGGATCGGGGCCGAGTGGCGGTCAGAAGACTCAACCCGTTCCGGGGGAAAGACGACCGCGACGACGTCAACCCCGAAGGTGACGACTGACCGGCTCGCCCGCCGCCACCGTGGACAGGGGCCTTGTCGGTGGTGATCTCAACCGGCTTGCTGCCGGTCGTCAGCGTCCGGCAGCATCGGCGTGGGGTGGCGAGGCTGCGCCGTTTGCCGGCGAAGGCGCGTGGCTAGCCATTTTTAAGATAATCAACGATGTTGACGGGGTATTGCCGGCTGTCTTGATCATATTGGATGGTGGATTGGGGCTCGGCGAGAGGGTTGGACAGTCCCGTTATTCGCCGTGGTAGAGCCGTTGTAGATCGATGAGCTGGATGGTGGGGTCGTGGGTGGCGGCCTCATGGAGTTCGGGGGTGAAACCTGCCCCGCTGAAACACAGCAGGCGTGGGACGCCAACGCCGATGGCGGTGTGGTGTGCCGGTAGCAGGCCGCGGATGTGGTTGAGGCGTTGCAGGTGCTTGAGGCCCATGGTCTCGTTCCACTTGGCTTCGCCGAGGGCGAGCAGGGTTTCGCGTTCGGAGTCGTGGTGGCCGAAGACCGCGACGTCGATCTCGTGGCTGGTTCTGGCGGCCGGGTTGTTTATGGTTCCGGCGGCGACGCGGGAGGGATGGCCGCCGTAGGTGTCGGGGGCGGCGTGCCAGCGGGCCCAGTCGCGGCAGAGGTTTTCGAAGTGTGGTCCGAGGATCTTGCCGCGGAAGGTGGGCTGGGCGCGCTGCCACACGGCCTGCGCGCGGCCGGGGCGTTCCAGGTCGCCCCAGTAGGGGCGCATGACGGCGTGGTAGAAGGCGACGAGGGGCTCGGCGATCCGGTAGGCGGAGCGGTTGCGGCGGAAGGCATCGGGTTCGTGGCGGATCAGGCCGACGTCCTCGAGCACGCTCAGCGGGTGGGCGAGGTCGGTGGATTTCCGGCCGAGGTAGTCGGCAATCCCACCGCGGGCGGTGTTGCCTGCGGCGATGGCAGCCAGGACGGAGTGGTAGAGGGCGGTGTCGTGGAGTTCGGGCTCCTCGGCGAGCAGGTAGCGGCCTTCGCGGAAGAGGGGGCGGGCGGGGTTG
>NZ_CDWWEW010000241.1:0-8012 GCF_977966315.1 Frankia sp. CeRuru1 | reverse complement strand
AAGGGCTTCGCCTCCGGTGAGCTTGAGAAACACCTGTCCGACGAGGGCATCGGACTGCTCCGGCCGCACCGCAAGAACGAGAAGATCCGGCCCGGGGAGTCCCTGCTCAAGAGCGTCCGACAGCTGATCGAGTCGGTCAACGACACCCTCAAGGGGCGGCTTGACCTGGAAGAACACGGCGGACGGACCTACGAGGGCATCGCGATCCGGGTCGCCCAGCGGATCATGGCCCTGGCCGCTGGGTTCTGGCACAACCACAAGACCGGCGCGCCGGTGATCCGCTCGTTGATCGCCTACGATCACTGACCCTCAGGAATCACTCGTCTAGGGAATTTGGTGAGGATCGTCCAATTACCAAGGGGCTGATTGCGGTGACGAGCGCGGACCGGCACGACCCGGAGGTCGGGCAATGGTGGAAGAGCCTTGCGGCGGAACGCAGCCCGGTCGATCTCAGGACCGACCAGCCGCACGCGGCCCGGATGTACGACTACTACCTGGGCGGCAAGGACAACTTCCCCGCTGATCGGGAGGCGGCCGAGCAGGCACGGGCCGCCTTCCCGGGCGCCAGCACCGCCGCGGTGGAGATCCGGGCCTCGCCCCGGACGCCTGGATCGTCTACACTGACAACGACCCGGTCGTGCCGGCGTAGGTTCAGGCGTCTCACCAGCATCTTTAGGTAGTCAGGCTGACCCTTGGTCCGCACCCGCGTTGCACACGCCGAAGGCTCGGACACAGTACACCGGGTACCACACTGCCAGAGCCCCGTTGGCGACGCGGTCCCCGAGCCAGCCTCGAAGAAGCCAATGACGGTCCGATATGATCACGCGAATCCTGCTGGTCAGCATCTCCCGCGGATCGGGCATGACGACGTTCCCTCGAAGCGGCAGCGCACTTCCGAATTGCCGCTTTTTGCGATCAAGGCCACGCCTTTGCGTGGCGCGACGCCAGCCCGACGGTCAAGCGAAGACGGCGGGAGCGATCAGGCTGCGCGATTGTTGACAATTGCGGCAGCAATACACGGATGGCATCCGAGCTCACGGCTGCGACTTCAGGGAGCGGTAGACGGCTCCAGTCGTCGATACTCAGGGCGGCGGCGAGAAGACGGTTAGCCGCCGTAGGGCTGTTTGCTTGGGTGAGCACCCTGGCCACGTCTGCCAGCGCCTGAGCCTGGTAGTCCGGGTCGGTGATGGTGCGGGCGACCTGCTCGGCGTCGGTGGCAACCTGACAATGGTTGTTGCGCTTTCAATGTCCGAAACAGAAGGCCACTTTCTTCGCAACGCCGGTACCGGGCCCTCCCATCACAATACCGACCGTTTCCCAAACCAGCCGAAGGCGCCCCAGCCCGATCGCGCCAAGCGTCCGCCGACGAACTTGCGAACGATTACTCCGGTCTATGCGGCCGGTGTCCGGCCACGCATTGCCGAAACCACAACACCCGACCCCCAGCCCAGCGAGGGAGCTACCAGCGCCACCACGCTTCGTAGTCAATCAAGCCCGATGTGCTACCTCGCCGCAGCCCTGGTTGCCCCGTGAGGCATCCTCGTCCCGATTGGACAGATCGCGGAGCATAGCCTTCTCCGACACTGACGATCAGGGGTCGTAGCGCAGGCGTGAGCAGCTGTCGGCTAACCGACAACTCTTCCTGTCGGTCGGACAAAAAGCTAGTCTCGCAGCGTGATCGATGTTCCTTGGGAACCGCCGGCTGTCCTGATCGCCGTCGACCTGGTGATTCTGACGCTGCGCGCGGCGAGCCTGCGGGTGCTCCTGATCGAGCGTGGGACAGAGCCATACCGGGGGGCGCACGCGCTTCCCGGTGGATTTCTCGCGCACAGCGAGGAGGATCTCGACGCGGCGGCGCGCCGGGAGCTTGCGGAGGAGACGGGCCTCGACGCCAGGGAACTACACCTGGAACAACTCGGGGTGTACGGCCGTCCCGGCCGGGATCCGCGCGGGCGGGTCGTCTCAGTGGCATACCTGGCCATCGCGCCTCGACTGCCCGATCCGGTCGCGGGCACCGACGCCGCCGACGCGGCCTGGCTGCCGGCGGACCGCGTGCTCGCGGGCGAGCTGAACCTGGCCTTCGATCATCGCCAGCTGGTCCTCGACGGGGTCGAGCGGGCCCGAGGCAAACTCGAGGTCTCCTCGCTCGCCACGGCGTTCTGCGGCCCGACATTCACCATCGGTGAGCTACAGACGGTCTACGAGGCGGTATGGGGAATACCGCTCGACCCCAGGAACTTCTATCGCAAGATCCAAGGGGTGGACGGATTCCTCGTCCCCACCGGTGCAGAGCAGCGAAGCCTCGGCGGGCGCCCGGCACGCCTGTTCAAAGCCGGCCCCAGCAC
The DNA here is from genome assembly GCF_977966315.1 of Frankia sp. CeRuru1. Classification (NCBI taxonomy): domain Bacteria; kingdom Bacillati; phylum Actinomycetota; class Actinomycetes; order Frankiales; family Frankiaceae; genus Frankia; species Frankia sp. CeRuru1. The sequence goes on along the minus strand of NZ_CDWWEW010000241.1, from coordinate 5,667 downwards.
CGTCCTGTCACCGCCGATCGGGCGGCCGAACGAGGCTGGAAGTTCTTCCGCCGACTGACCTTTACGACGCCGCTGCCGCGGCCGTACGCCGTATCCGTCAGGCCGCCGTCCGCGGATGCCGTCCATCCATCGGCCCCTGTCGCAGGTCCGGACTCACATGACCGGGCTGAGGGGCAGCCGCAGTTTCCGGAGAAAAGTCCATCTGGAACGGGGAGTAAGGACAATGGCAAGGACCAGACCGATCGTCATCCTGACCGCACTCGACCTCGAGTACCAGGCGGTCCGCGAGCACCTGGTGAATCCGCGGTTGCGCCGCCATCCGCAGGGCACCCGGTTCGAGGTAGGCCGGCTCGCGGCCGGCCGGTGCCAGGTGGCGCTGGCGTTGGTCGGCGTGGGCAATCAGTCAGCCGCGGTGCTGGCCGAACGCGCGATCGCCGAGTTCGATCCGGCGGCGCTGCTTTTCGTCGGCGTGGCCGGCGCCCTGCATCGCCATATCGCGCTCGGCGACGTGGTGGTGGCCAGCCAGGTCTATGCCTTTCACGGTGCCACCAGCGAGAACGACGGCGACTGGGGCCGGCCTCGCGCCTGGCCGATGTCGCACCGTGCCGAGCAGATTGCCCATCACCTGAAGCGGACGCAGTCCTGGGTGCCGCAGCAGGCCGGGCCCGAGGCCCTCCCGCAGGTGCACTTCGGGCCGATCGCGGCCGGCGAGGTGGTGCTGAACTCGACCGTCTCGGCGCTCGCCCGGTGGCTGCACGTCCACTACAACGACGCGCTCGCCGTCGAGATGGAGGCTGCCGGAGCCGCGCAGGCCGGCCAGCTGAACAGCTCGCTGCCGGTGGTTGTGGTCCGCGGCATCAGCGACCACGCGGACGGCACCAAGGAGTCGACCGACCGCCAGCAGTGGCAGCCGCGGGCCGTGGCGAACGCGGCCTCGTTCGCCATCGCGCTGGCCGAGGAACTGTCCGCCGACCTCGGACGGGCCGAGGCCGTGACGAGCACCGGGAGGACATCCGCCATGCCGAAGCCGACCCACAACATCCGTAACGTCGTGTCGGGCAGCAACACCTGGGTCGGTGCGCAGGCCGGCGTCGTCCACGGCGACGTCACTGTCGGCGCCCCCACCGAGCGGACACCGGTCGACCTGCCGACCGCGCTGGCCGGTTTCCGCGCCCAGTTGTCCACGGCACACACCGCCGGCACCGTGGACGCGGCGACCTTCGCGGCGGCCGAGGCCGAGCTCACCGCCGCCGACGAGGCCCTGCGGGCGAACTCGCCGGAGAGCCGACGCACGCTGGTGGTGTCGCTGAAGAAGGTTCGTGGCCTTGTCATTGACGTGGTCGACCTCGCCGCGAGGATCGCCGTTGTCATCACCCTCGCGCAAGGCCTGTCATGACCGACAGCTCCGGGTTTCGGGACGGGGACGCACCGTCGTCGACGACCAACTCGGTCAGCGGCTCCGCCACAGTCGGCGCGCAGGCCGGGACGGTCCACGGTGACGTCCGGGTGTACATGGTCCCGCCCGGCGCGACGCCTGAGGAGAGGTTCGAGGTCGGGGCCCTGCATCTGGAGGGCAACATGCCGCCCCGGGCGCTGGAGCTCATGAACGAGGCCGTCCTGCGCCCGACGAGAACTGACCGGATGCTCTTCCACTGGCTGTTGGCGCTGGTGAGCGGGCGTTCGCGGGACGAGCTGACAACCGAGCAGACCAGGCAGCTGAAGGAGTTCCAGGCGGGCCCACCCGCGGCCGTCCACGACGCGTGGACCGACGGGCTGCGCGTTGTGTTCCTGCTGTTGAACGCGGTCACGGCGACCGAGGACGAGATGGCCTTGGCGCTCAAGGAGCTCGACGCCCTGGACCGGAGCGTACTCGGCCGGACCCAGCGCCGGATGATTCTCCGTCACCTGGAGCAGTTCCTGGAGGGCCCCCTCGAGGACCAGCTGTGGAGGCGCGCGATCGACGTCGCCGCCCGTGGGCAGCAGGCCGGGGCGCGTCAGGACCGGGTGTGGAAGTTCTTTGAACCACCGCCCATCGAGGCTCGGGCGCGCGGCGCACGGCCGACCACAGTTCCTGCCGACACCCGGCTGCGCGCCGAGATCTCGCGGCTGGCGCTCGTGGCCTGGGCGGTGTATCTCGCGATACAGCTCGCGCTCAACGGTCGCCTGGCGGTGCTGTTCGGGTGTGCCGTCGTCCTTGTCGGCGGCCTGCTCGGCCTCCAGCGCGGAATCGTCTGGAACGTGACCTACGATCACACGCAGGACGGGAGTGAGATCCCACCCGGCGCATTTGCTCGCAAGGTCGAAGGCAGGCTCAGGTACTACGTCGCCTCGTATCGACCTCACGGTCTGACCAGCGACCAGTGGATATGGCAGACCGCCGACGCCCGGTTCAGCCTGCTCCGAGAGATCGTCGGCCAGTACTCCTACTCCCGCATCAGTATCGAGCGGATCGCCTGGCTGCTGCGTCACGAGGCAACCCATCTCAAGCGCCTGTCGGGAGGCGAGGCACGCGTCTCCTTCCGCCGGGAGCTGCGGGTCGCGCCCGGGGTGAGCGCCCGCGGAACGCTCGGGATCACCGCTGTCGTCGGTGGCTGCCTGTGGGCGACGGTCGCCGCGGCCGGCGTCGACCTCCTCCTGGCGGTGGGAACGGTGCTCGTCGTGTCGGCCGGCACCACCGGGTACGCACGTGCCTGGCTGGCCATGAACGGCGACCACCGGCGCCGGGTCGCCGAGACGGCGCAGCACGCCGAGGTTCTCGCGGCACGACAGGCGGCACTCGAACGGTGGCGGGCCCGGCTGGCCGACCGTCCCAGCGACGCGGAGCTGGCCCAGTGGCTTGACCACGACCGCAAACTCCTCCTGGACAGAGCACTGCGTCACTATCGTCTCACTGCCAGCAACGTCGTCGCCCACGCGTTCATCGAGACACCGGTAGGCGGTCCCCCCAACTCCGAAAAAGGCAAGACCGCGGCCCGCGTCCCTCGCGGTCCGTGGCGGTTCCGCAAATACCAGATCTCGGTCTTTCTGCTCACCGCCGACGGAGTTCGCAACCTCGTCTCCCGACTGAACTTCGAGACCGGCGTGTTCACGGAGCAGAACCGGATGAACTACCGCTTTGACGTGGTTGCTTCGATCCGGGTCGACCGGACGGCCAGTGACGAGCAGAAGCTCGAACTCGTCCTGGTGGACGGCACGAAGATCGGGATGCAGATGGCCGAGGTGAGCCTGGACGAGGACACGACCCACGGGGTGGACGAGAGCACGGAGTCGGTCGCCCGGCTGACACAGGATGCTGCCGGTGTTCAGCACACGATCCACGTGCTGGAGGGCATCGCCGCGGAGGGCAGGGCCTGGGTCCGCCGGACGGGTTTCGGGTGGTCGCAGGACGGCGGGAGAATCGCGTCCGCTCTGCGCGACGATTACGCCTCCCGAGGGCAGGAGTCACCCGGGAGAACCGGGACCGCCACGGATGCGGACTTGGCCGCGGCCCGCAGCGCAGAGGTGAACCTCAGCTCCGGACCGGACCGCCCGGAGGCGCGACCGGCACAGCCCGACCCCTCTCCCGACAGCCCGCAGCCGGGAGCCGACCCAAAAACGACATAGGCCGGCTTGCCGCAGCCTGGCGACCGCCGGGGAGGGATGCCGACCCGCGTCGGCCACCGTCCTGCCGGGAGCGTCCTGTTGCCGCGGCGCTGGTCCGCGCGGCCCGGGTTGTGGTGCCGGGTCAGGCAGGGTTCGCCCCGGCGGGGGAAGGCAGGACGGCGAGCAGGCGTGTCAGGACGTCGCTGGCGCGGCGGATGTCGGCGTCGTTGACGTCGAGGTGGGTGACGAGCCGCACCGTCGTCGGGCCGGCCGCACACTCGCCGCCGGCAGCCTCGACGACAAGGTCTGGCTGTGGCATCTGAGGTGAACACGATCTTTGATGATCCGGCTCGGCGTCTGGCCCCACCAGCGGGATTCACGAGTCGTTGGGCATCGCCAGCTCGATCGCGATTCCAGGAGTCCGTCCACGGAGACGAACCGACCACCCGCCCGAGCCAAGACAGCACACGACCCCGGAAGACGGCGGAGGACCCGGCACCGACGTCTCAAGGCAGGCGTCAACCGCTCGTCAGGCGGGCAGCCACGGCGGCAGCCCGGCTCACGGAACACCCCGGACGACGGTGGACCCCACGGATAACGCCGAGTTCACGACCAGCGCCGATTAACGTCAACGGACCTCAGTGGATCAAACGCCGAGGCGCTTATGATCCCCTGGTCACCGAGCCCGCGCGCATCATGCCTGCTCAACGACAACGCCCCAATCGATCTCCCGGTAGACGTCTGCAACCCAGGGGTGGTACCGGTCGTGCTGATGCAGGTTCGGGCCTCTCACCAGCATCTTTAGGCAGTCGGGCCGGGCTTTTGGTCGGTACCCGCGTTGCACACGCCGCACGGCTTGGGCACAGTACGCCGGCCGCCGCGCCGCCAGACTCTCGTTGACGACGCCGTCCGAAACGACCCCGAAGCCGGGGCCCGTCCGGTGTGATCACGCGGACCCCTGGTCAGCCCTAGATCCGCCAGTAGCGCCGACTTGCATGATCAAAGTTCGGTGATCTTCCCTTTTCGGGCTTGTTGATGTTGTTTTCGACGGCTGGGCAGGGTGAAGGCCCGGCTGTCGTGCCGGGTGAGCGCCGGGTCCACGGCCCGGGGGCGTGTTCCGCGTGGAGAACGGGCTGGTCAGACGGCCGCGGGCAGGGCGCGCAGCCGGGCGAGGGCGGTGGTTAGGTGCTGGTCGCGGCCAGGTGGCAGGCGCAGGATCAGTTGGCCTGCGTGGCGGGTGACCCGGCCGGGAATGGTGATCAGTTCGTGGCGGAGCCGGTCGCCGTGCGCGCGCCCGGCGCGCTGGTCGAACCCGGTGAGCGTCTGGAGCAGGGTGGACAGCCAGCCGGCGAGGATCGCGGCCCACGTCCAGACGGTGTTGATGGTCGGGTCGGCTGAGGGCAGGTGGCGTAGGCCGGCGCCGAGTTTGTGGTCCTTGATCTGGGTCTCGATGTCGGCGCGGCCGCGGAACCAGTGCTCGAGCGCGACGATGTCCGGCCCGTCGTTGGCGGGGATGTTCGTGACGATGAAGCTGACCGCCCAGGCATGGTCGACGATTCCGTCGAGCGCGAGGGTGAGCTGGGCTTTCGGGATGATGCGCCGCCGCCGTGAGCGAGGGTCGGTGGAGATCTCGGTGGCGGGGACCTTCACCCGGCGGATGATCGTGTAGGTGCCGGGCGGCCAGCCGGTCGGAGCGTAGCTACTGGTGGCGACCTGGGCGCCGGTCATGTCCCGCGCGTCCGTCCAGGACGTCTCCTCGACGGCGGCGTAGGCGCGCCAGAACGCGGAGTTACGCGGCGCGGCGATCGCGAAGTCCACCCCCGCGGCCACGGCGGCGCGGGCGAGGTCGCCGGTGAAGAACCCCGAGTCCGCGCGCTGCAGCAGCGGCGGCGCGCAGACCGCGACCGGCAGGTTCGCCAGAGCCCGCGCGAACAGGCCGGCCGCGCGCGGACGGACGTCCTGGTCGCCGGCGAGCAGGTCCGCGGCCAGGACCAGCCCGGTCCTGGCCCACGACGCCAGCAGCGGCCGGCCGGCCTTCTTCCCCTCGTAGGTATAGGCCACGCCGCGCTTCGTGCGGCCGAAGAC
>NZ_CDWWEW010000240.1:0-8066 GCF_977966315.1 Frankia sp. CeRuru1 | reverse complement strand
GGCCGGCCACCCGGCCGGCCACCCGGGCACCCACCCGGCTGATAGCGAGGCCGACCACGAGGCCGACCCCTGGGCAGGCTCGCTCCCCTCCCGGTTGCCCTCGGGCTGCCCGCGCGCCGTGCAGGGGGGAGACATCTGGGTGTTCGTCGGCTCGACCGAGCGGGCGGCCACCCGGGCGGCACTGGCGAAACAGCTCGCCGGGCTCGCCGCGGTGGTGGGACCAGCCGTGCCGTGGGGTCAGGCGGCGGCGAGCGCGGCGCGGGCGAGGTTCGCCTACGATGCCCGGAGCGCCGGGCGGCTTCGCGGCATCGCCGCGGCCGACCCCCTGTTCACCGACGAACATCTCAGCGCCCTGCTGCTGGCCAGCGACCCCGGGCTCATCACCGACCTTGCGTCCCGCCGGCTCGCTCCCCTCGACGGGCTGCCCTGCCGGACCAGGGAACGGCTGGCCGAGACCCTCCTGCACTGGCTGACCCTGCGGGGTCAGCGCGGGCTGATCGCCGAGCGGTTGCACATCCATCCGCAGACCGTCCGCTACCGGGTCAACCAGCTTCGCGAGCTGTTCGGACCATGTCTGGAGGACCCTGACACCCGCTTCGATCTCGAACTGGTGCTGCGCGCCGGGGCCGCCGAGGACGTGGCCACCGACCCGGTGAGTGCCGCGGTCCGCGAGGACACGGACGAGGGCCGGGGCCCGGGCTCCCGCCGTCTCGCGGCGGTGCGGGGTCGGTCACCCGGGCCGTGACGGACCTCGCATCCGATACGGTCCAGGCGTGCGGCTGGGCTCCTTCAACATCATGCACGGCCTGTCGCTCACGGATGGGACGGTCGAGCCCGCCCGCTTCGCCGCGGCCGTCTCCGCTCTCGACGTGGACGTCCTCGGGCTCCAGGAGGTCGATCTCGACCAGCCACGATCGGGTGGGCTGGACCTCGCCGCAGAGGCGGCGGCGGTGATCGGAGCCGGCGACGACGACTGGCGGTTCGTCCCCACCGTCTTCGGCACGCCCGGCGTGGGCTGGCGGCCGGCTGACGGGCAGCGTCGGGACGACGAGCCGGCGTACGGCATCGCTCTGATCAGCCGGCTGCCCGTCCGCGAGTGGCGGGTGATCGACCTCGGCCGGGCGCCGGTGCGGTCCCCGATCGCGATACCGGGGGGTCCGGGCAGGCGAGGACATCTGATCATGCTCGACGACGAGCCGCGGGCCGCGATCGCCGCGCGGGTGGAGTCGGCCGAGGGCCCGCTGACGGTGGTCAACACCCATCTGTCGTTCGTGCCGGGGTGGAACGCCGTGCAACTGCGCCGGCTGGCCCGCCGGCTCGCGGACGTCCCGGGGCCGCTGGTCCTGCTGGGCGATCTGAACCTGCCCGGCCGGCTACCGGCCGCGCTCACCCGCTGGCGCCGATTGGCGGTGACGCCCACCTACCCCGCGCACTCCCCGCGGGTGCAGCTCGACCATGTGCTGGCCCGCGGGCCGGTAGGCAGGATCATCGCCGTGCAGGCCCGCCGCGTGCCCATCTCGGATCACCTGGCGCTGTCCGTCGACCTCGCCGACCCGCGGGCCTGACCCGCGGCGGGCCCGGTGCTCGGACTCGCGAGCAGGTCGGCGAGCTCCTCCTCGGACAACGTCGGGGGCCGGACAACGGCGCCGGTGCGCACGTACAGGAAGGCGGCGTCGACCGCGCTCAGGTCGACGCCCCGCAGCCGGGCCCAGGCCAGCCGGTAAATCCCGAGCTGAAGATCGTCGGCCTCGGACCGGCCGGTCTTCCAGTCGACCACCTCCCAGCGACCGCCGCCGAGGTCGTAGACGGCGTCGATGCGACCGCGCACGATCCGCCCGGCAAGGCGGAGCTCGAAGGATTCCTCGATCGCGAACGGCCGCCGGGCACCGTACTCGGTACGCAGGAACGCCTGCTGCAGCGAGCGCAGATCGTCGTCGGTGAGCTCCGCGTCGGCCGCGCCGGGCAGATCCTCGGTGTCGATCAGTGCACGGTAGTCGAAGATCTCCTCAACCCAGGCGTGGAACCGGGTGCCGCGCCGGGCCGCGGCCACCGGACGGCGCGGCAGCGGCCGGACCAGCTCACGGGCGAACGCCTCCGGGTCCGCGCGCAGCCGGACGATCTGGGACGCGGTGAGGCTCGCCGGCAGGGCGACATCGGTCCGCGCGAGGCGTGCCGCGCGTTCCTCGGCGAGCAGCAGCCGGGCCTCCCGGTCGAGCTCGGCGAGCAGGGCGCGCTCGGCCGCCGTCATCCCGGCCGGATCGTCGACGAACGGTTCCCCGGCCGGTTCCGCCGACGCCCCCGGTACGCTCAGCGCGGCCAGCCGCGCCATGACCCCCTCGGCCGCGGCGAGGCGCCGGGCGTACGGCTCCGGCTCGTAGGGGATCGGCCAGGCGAACCGTTCCGGCGTCGCCAGCGCCGGGTTGGTCCGCTCCGCCGGCTCCGGCGCCCAGACATCGACCCGCCCACCGCCGGTGCGGGCGTGCTCGGCGAGCTCGTCGAGGAACACCGAGGCACCGCGTGGGGTCTTCTGGGTGGGTCCCCACCAGTGCCCGCTCGCGAACAGCAGCGACTTCGCCCGGGTGACCGCGACGTAGGCGAGCCGGCGTTCCTCCCGCTCGGCGTACTGACGGGCATCGGCCCGGAAAGCGTCCAGGGCGGCCTTCTCGGCGGAGACCGTGAACGCCGGCAGATCGTCGGCGTCGCCGCGCAGCGGGATCGGCAGCACGCCCGGGGAGGTGGTCCACTGGTCGCGCACGGTCAGGTCGGGGAACACCTTGCCGGTCAGGTTCGGGACGGCGACGACCTCCCATTCCAGGCCCTTGGAGCGATGCATCGTCATCAGGGCGATCGCGTCGGCCCCGGACGGCCCGGCGACGTCGAGACCCCGCTCGTGCTCCCGCGCCGCCCGGAGGAATCCGAGGAACGCGGGCAGGGAGTTCGTGCCGTCGGGATCGGTGAAGCCCGCGGCCACGTCCAGGAAGGCCGCGACGTTCTCCTGGCGCCGGGCCCGCACCGCCACCTCGGTCGCCGTGAGCTCCACATCCAGCCCGATCGTCGCGACCACCCGGTGCAGCAGGTCGAGCAGGCCCTCGCCGACGTGCCCACGCAGCGCGGCGATCTCGGCGGCGAGCCGGCGCACCCGGGCGCGCCCCGGCGCGGACATCTCCGGCCCGGGGTCGTCGAGGACGTCCGACAGGGCGACGACGTCGGCGGGGTCGACGTCGGCGACCGCCTCGGCGAGTGGATCGGACCGTCCCGGCAGGTCCGGATCGCCGACCGGGTCCGGGACCCGCGCCGCCTCGCGCGCGTGGCGGCCGAGCGCGGCGAGATCCCGGGGGCCGAGCCGCACCCGCGGCCCTGTGAGCAGCCGGACGAGCGCGGCGTTCGCCGTCGGCGAGTCGAGCACCTCCAGCATGGCCACGATCTCGGCGACCTCCGGGACGATGAGCAGCCCGGTCAGCCCGACGACCTCGACGGGCAGCCCGGCCGCCTGCATCGCGGTAAACAGCGCGGGGATGTCGCCACGGGCCCGGACCAGCACGGCGATGCCGCCGGGAGCGGTGCCGGCGTCGACCACCCGGCGGAGCTGGTCGGCGATCCAGGCCACCTCATCGGCCCAGCTGACGTGCAACGCGACCACCGCCTCGCCCTGCTCAGCCACGTCGGGCCGCGGGCGGAGCTCGACGACGCGGTGACGGGCCCGCAGCTGTGCGGCGACGGTGTTGGCGAGGCGGAGCAGCCGGCCGCCGCTGCGCTGGTTCACCGACAGTTCGTAGACGGCCGCGGGCGTGCCGTCGGCCCCGGGGAAGTGCGTGGGGAAGTGGTCGAGGTTCGCCACCGACGCCCCGCGCCAGCCGTAGATCGCCTGGCAGGGGTCGCCGACGGCGGTGACCGGATGCCCGCCGCCGAACAGGCCGGTGAGCATCCGCCGCTGGGCCACCGAGGTGTCCTGGTACTCGTCAAGCAGGACGACACCGGCCCGCGCCCGCTCGGCCCGACCGACCTCCGGCATGGTCTCGGCGAGCCTCGCGGCACAGGTGACCTGGTCACCGAAGTCCAGGACGTCGCGTTCCCGCCGGGCCGCCCGGTACTCCGCCACCAGAGCGGCCAACTCCCGGCGCCCCCGGGCTGCGGCCGCGCACCGGCGCAGCTCCCGGCGGACGCCCCGGGTGCCCCGCCGCTGCTCGGCGCGCCGCAGCGCCGCGTCGATCTCGGCGAGCAGCGCGCCGTCGAACGCGACGAGGCCCGCCGGATCGACCAGGTGCTCGCTCATCTCGGCGTCCAGCGCGACGAGCTCGCCGACGAGCGCTCCCAGCGAACGTGTCAGCGCCTCCACCTTCCCGCCGTGGGAACGGGCGACCCGGGCGGCGAGCTGGTAGCGGGCCGCGCCGGAGATCAGCTGGAGGTCCGGCTCCAGCCCCAGCCGCAGGGCGTTGTCGACGACCAGCCGCCCGGCGAAGGCATGGTAGGTGGCGACGGTCGGCTCCCCGTCCACCTTGCCGTCCGCGGCCGGTCCACCCGGGCCCGCCCCGGCCGACGCCTTACGCAACGCCAGCCGCACCCGACCGGACAGCTCCGCCGCCGCCTTCGTCGTAAAGGTCAGTCCGAGCACCTGGTCGGGCCGCACCTGCCCGGTGGCGACGAGCCAGACCACCCGTGCGGCCATCACCGAGGTCTTGCCGGATCCCGCGCCCGCGATGATGACCCCCGGTTCGAGCGGAGCGGTGGCCGCGGCGATCTGCTCGTCGGTGTACGGGACCTCCAGCAGGTCGCGCAGGTCATCCGGGTAGAGCCGGGGACCGGCGACGCCGTCCGCCGGGTCACCGTCGACGCCGCCGTCGAAACCGGGCAGGAACGGTTGGCGGGGAATCGTCACGTGGGCGCCCGCGCCCGGCTGCTCCACCCGCGGGTTCACTCGACCACCTGACGTCCCTCGGGCCGCGCGGGGCAGCTCGTCTGGAAGGTGCACAGCGTGCAGTGGTCGCCGGGCGTCGGCCGGAACGCCTCGGCGTCGATGGTGCGCACCGCCGCGTCGAGCACCTCGTCCATCCAGGTCGCGCCGTCGGGAGGCAGCGCATCCTGGGCCTGGACCTCCGGCGGGCCAGGCCGCTCCCCCGGCAGCCGCGGGCCGGCCGCCGCACCGCCGGCATCCCGCCGGAGCTGGACGAGCTCCGCCCCGCCAGGCACCGGCCGGGGCTGATCCGGCGCCGCGGCCGCGAGCACATCGTCGAGCGCGCCGGCCCGCACGGCGAGCTGATAGCTGCCCAGCTGGGGGTGGGTGGCGAGCTCGGCAGGAGCGACCGCGGTCCGACCGGTCTTGAAGTCTATGACGTGGACCCGGCCGGCCTCGTCCAGTTCGAGCCGGTCGATGAATCCGCGCAGCTGGACGTCCCGCCCGGCGACCCGCAGGTCGCAGGAGAACCTGACCTCCGCGTCGATCACGCACCGACCGCGCTCGGCGGCGTGCCAGTCCAGGAAGCGGGCGAGCGCCTCGCGGGCGGCCGCGCGCTCCTGATCGGAGCGCCAGCGGGCGTCGAAGTCCAGCTGCCGCCACACCGTGTTCAGCCGGGCGTCGAGCGCGGCGAGGTCGGCCGGGGCCCGCCCGGTCGTGACCTCGTCCGCCAGGGCGTGCACCACCTTGCCGAATCCCTGCGCGGTCGAGGCCGGGGTGACCGCGTGCGCCTCGTGCTCGAGGAACCACCGCAGGGAACAGGCGCCGATGCTCGACAGCGACGAGCCGGACAGCCGGATCGGCCCGGCCACCGGGACGACAGGAATATCCGACGTGGTGGGGTCGAGCAGCCCCCACCAGGTGTCCGGGTGCGCGGCCGGCACCAGGGGCCGGCCCGCCTGGTCCCGTGCCGCGGCGAGCGCGGCGAGGCGGGCCTGCGCGGCGGAGCGCATCGCGGGGCTCGAGCCCGGTTCCGTCGCCAGCCGGCGCAGGGTCGCGACCAGGCCGACCAGGGTGAGCGGCCGGACCGGGCGACCGGGCACATGCTCCACCGCTACACCCAGTTCCTCAAGGAAGCGGCTCGGCAGGCTGCCGTCGTCCTCGGGGCTGTTCACCGCGGTGACGATCAGCCGGCGCCGCGCCCTGGTCAGCGCGACGTAGAACAGCCGACGTTCGTCGGCGAGCAGGTCCTGGCGGGTCAGCGGCGGGCGCAACCCGCCCCGGGACGGCGCGTCGAGCTGCTCCGCGCCGAGCAGCGAATGCCGCTCCCGCAGGTCGGGCCAGGTGCCGTCCTGCACTCCGCAGACGGCGACGACCTCCCATTCGAGCCCCTTGGCGCGATGGGCGGTCAGCAGCCGCACCCCGCGGCGGCGCACGGACTCCCCGGCCGGCTCGAGGACGTCCCCGGCGATCTGCTGGCGGGTGAGCTCCGCGACCAGGGAGGCGACGCCACCGCCCGGCCCGCGCCGCTGGCCCAGCCGGGTGACGGCATCGAAGAGCGCCACGACGGCGTCGAGGTCACGGTCGGCCGCGCGCCCGGCGGCGCCCCCGGCCGCCGAGGCATATCGCAGCCGCGCCGGCCACTCGCTCGCCGACCACAGCGCCCACAGGGCGTCCTCCGGGGCGCCCGAGGAGTCCCGCAACGCCTGACCGGCCGTCCGCAGCAGACCGCCGACCCGCCGGACCGGCCCGGCCAGGTCGTCGGGGATCGTCGCCAGCCAGTGGTCGGGCTCGGCGATCGCCGCCCGCAACAGCTCCGCCGACGGCGCCGGATACTCGGACCCCGCGTCGCGCTCGAAGGCGCGCAGCGCCCGGCCCAGCGCCCGCAGCCCGGCCGGGTCCGCTCCACCGAGCGGCGAGGTGAGCAGGGTGCGCGCCGCGTCGACGGTGAGCGCCCCGGCCGGATCCTCCGCGCAGCGCAGCGCCAGCAGGAGCAGGGCGGCGGCCGGCTCCTGGGCGACCGGCAGGTCGTCACCGTCGACGCTGACCGGAACGCCGGCGGCGGCCAGCACGCGGCGCAACCGGCCGATCCGCTCGGCCGTGCGGACCAGGACCGCCATCGCGTCCCAGGCGACGCCGTTCTCCAGATGCTCGCGACGGAGCAGGTCGGCCACCGACTCGGCCTCCGCGCCAGCGCCCGGGAACGTGCGGGCCTGCACCTGGCCGGCGTCGGCGTCGACGCGCCCGACGAGGTCGCGGTGTGCCCGGATCGCGGCCGCCGGAAGCCCGGCGGCCGGGATCCGCCGGGCCACGTGCCGGCTCGCCGCCAGCGGGGCCGGGGCCATCCGCCGGCAGCGCCGCAGCGCGACGATCGGCGCCGGCTCGCCGTCAAGGCGGGGGAACCGGGCCGGGAAGCCCAGCAGGCCGGCGACCTCGGCCCCCCGGAAGGCGTAGATCGACTGGTCCGGGTCGCCCAGCACGACGAGGTTGCCACCACCGCCGGCCACCGCCCCCAGCAGGCGTTCCTGAGCCGGATCGGTGTCCTGGTACTCGTCGACGAAGACGTGCCGGTAGCGCCCACGCAGCCAGGCGCCCCCCTCGGCACTCTCGGCGACGACCACGGCCCGGTGGACGAGATCGGTGTAGTCGACCGCCCCCTCGAACCCGAACACGTCGAGGTACATCTCGTAGAACTCGGCGAGGGCGGCCCAGTCCGGGCGGCCGGTACGCTGGGCGAGCTGCGCCAGCGCGACCGGTTCGAGCCCGACCTCGCGGGCGCGGGCCAGCAGCGCCCGCACCTCCTCGGTGAAACCGCGGGTGCGCAGGCAACCCACGAGCGGCTCGGGCCAGACCGGCCGGCCGTCCTCGCGGGAACCCTCAATGAGATCGCGCAGCCGACTGTCCTGCTCCGGGCCGGACAGCAGCCGGAGCCCGCCCGGCGGGGCCGGCCGCTCGTGCGCGCGCAGCAGCGCCAGGCACCAGGCGTGGAACGTCCACGCCCCGGGACCTCCGCCGGCCCCACCCTCGGCACCGAGCCGTGCGATGATCCGCTCCCGCAGCTCGCCGGCAGCTCGCCGGCTGAAGGTGAGGACCAGGATCGACCGCGGATCCGCCCCGGCTTCGATCCGCGCGGCGACCGCCTCGACGAGCGTGGCCGTCTTCCCGGTGCCGGGCC
>NZ_CDWWEW010000239.1:0-8165 GCF_977966315.1 Frankia sp. CeRuru1 | reverse complement strand
TCCCGCCACCGGGTGAGGGGCCACTGTCCAAAACCGGCTCCTCCGAACGGCCTCCACCGTCTGCGGTGGACGAGCCCCCGCCACCCGCCGGCCGACCGCTTCCGGGGGGACCCACGTAACGTGTGGTCCGTCCCCCACATCCCGGTCGCCGTCGGCCGGTGGGTGTGCGTTCGGCGAACTGCGGCGCGTTCGGGCCTCAGGTGGGGCACTCTGGGAGAGGACGGACGGTAAAAGTCGGTCGCTGACCTCGACCACGCATATCGCCCTGACCCGGACACCTGACCCGGACACCTGACCCAGCCAGGGCACCCTGCCAGATCGGTCCGCAGGTGGCCGATCCTCACGGCGGAAACCTCATCAACGTCACGAGTGGCGAGCGGAGGGACATCTCGGTGGACGAGCTCTCGGATATGGAGCGCTCCCGACTGCTCCTCGGCTGGCTGGCGGCGCGGCGTGCCGTGGACAACTGTCTGTCGGACCTGCTCGCCGCCGGTCCCGCCGGGGAGCGGCGGGTACGCGAGTCACTCGCTCTCGTGGGCGATCTGGAAAGCCGTGCCCAGGAGGCGTTCGACCGTTACCGCACGGCCGCGGAGAACACGGAGACACGATCATCGGGCCGCTGGGTGCCTTCTGACGCGGATCGTCCCAGACTCAATGTGGTCCGCACCCCCGAGGGCGATCTCGCTCGTAGTAGTTCGAACACGAAGAGCAATCATCGACACCGGTGACGCCCGGGGCGCTGGACGCGCGTCAGAATGGCCCTCGTGCCGGCCGTCCGTCGCCGCCGCGTCGCCGCGGTCTGGCTCCTCACCCTCCTGGTTCCCCTTCTGCTGACGACGTCCGGCTGCGGCGTGCTGGAGGGTCCCCGACGTGGTCATGTGGTCCTGGCCGCCACCCCGGCGCCCACCACGGGTCCCGATGCATTCGAACGCTCCGGACGGGGCGCCCGCATCCGGATGACCCTGCCCCCGTCCGACGCCCCGAAGCCCTATCCCCTGCTCGTGGCGCTGCACAGCCTGCACTACGACGGCGCGGACCCCAAGCAGCACTGGGACCTGGACAACCTCGCCCGTGCCGCCGGCCTCGCCGTCGTGTACCCGGACGGCCTCAACAGGGCATGGAACGCTGGAACCTGCTGCGACCCCGCCGTGATCAACCATACCGATGACGTCGGCTGGCTACGCGCGTTGATCGCGCATCTCAGCGAGCATTACCCGATCGACCGGAACAGGGTCAGTCTGATCGGTCTGTCCAACGGCGGCATGCTGGCCTACCGGTACGCCTGCGAACACGGGGACGAACTCGCGGGCATCGCCGTCGTGGCGGCCAGCCGTCAGGTGTCGGACTGCCGTCCGGGCGCCCCGCTGACCGTCGTGGTCGTCCACGGCGGGGCGGACGGCCATGTGCCCTACCAGGGGACCCTCTGGTCGCCGGTGCTGCGGACCGCGATCACGCCGGTCGAGGAGAGCATGATCCCGTTCCGGTCGGTGGATCGCTGCCCCGTCCCGAGCCGGCCTACGGACACTGTCCTCACGGATTCGACCGGCGTGCCATGGCACGCCCCGGTGGCATCACAGTCCGCGCTGAGCGTTGGAACGGACGCGGACGTGGCCGCGCCCGTCGCCGTGCCCCCGGTGCCCCCGGCAAGCGGGCCGGCGCACCCTGCAAGCGCGCTGGTGAACGCCGCCCCGCGGGTCCTGATGCCGAGCGCCGTCCCGGGTGTGCCCGCGAATTCGACCACGGTGACGTCACCAGCCGTCGCCCTGCGCAAGGAGACCCCCTGTGCCTCCTCGGCCCGGGTCGTGCAGTTCCTGCTGCCCGCTCTGGCCCACGGCTGGCCGGCCGTCTCCGGACCGGCCCCCTTCGCCACGGGCAGGGTGATCTGGCATCTGCTGGCTCCGGCCCGTTCCGCGCGGCCCGGCCCGCGGATGTGACCCGCGACGGCCAGCCGGCGGGGACGGATCAGGCCGGCGCGAACACGGATCAGGCCGGCGCGAACGAGGACCGCAGCGCGCCCATCAGCGTATTGAGCGACGCCAGGACGTCGGTCGACACTCGCGCGATGAGCACGTACACGGCACCGGACACCGACACCGTGCGCATGAGGTAGGAGACCCGCTGCCCCTCCCGGTCGTACGAGCCGACGAGTTCCTGGGTGGGCTGACCGCTGGTGTCCGTCGCCGGGCCGGAACGGTCCCTGGTCAGACCGGGGACCGTGTTGAACTCGGCGGACTGGACCTGCGTGAGCGCTGCCACCGGATCCTGCACCGCGACCCGGGCCACCCCGATCATCTGCGGTCCGTACTCCGAGACGGTACCGGGCTCGCCATAGAAGATGCCGGTGTTGTCGCGCCGCTGCTTCCACACCGGCGGGTGGGAGAAGGTGGCCTTCTGCACAGTGTCGGTGAACGAGGTCCAGTCCGCCGGCACCGCGATCTGGCCCGCAGCCGCCTGACCGCCAGCTGCCTGACCGCCGGCTGCCCCCGTGTTCGGGCTAGGCGCGGCCGCTACGGGACCGCCGGACGATGCTTCCGTCGGCGCCGGGGCCGCATTGGTGGCGGTCCGGCCGCTGGGCCGGACCTTCTCCCAGACGGCACCGGCCCCGACGCCCACCCCAAGTGCCACGGCCAGCACCACCAGGGCCACCCCGACCCGATGCAGGAAGGGCATGGTGTCGGAATCACGATCTCCCTGCCGGGAATCGCGAGCGTCGTCCTCGTCGGGGAAATCGGCTGTGCCCGCGGCGGAGGTCAGGCTCCCTGAGCGACGCGCCGCGACCCGCTGGTCGGCGCCGAACCGCACCGGACTCGGCCGGCTCCGCCCCCCGCCCGGCGGGTAAGCCTCGGGTCGGCCGGACCGATCAGGCCGACCGGGCCGACCGGGCCGATCAGGTCGACCGGGATCGGTGCGATCGGCACGGCGCCGGTCGAGTCCGAGGTCGTCGCCGGCATCCCTGCCGTAGGGCGTCCGCAGGCCTGTTCCACCGTCCCTCATCCCGGCGCCGCCGGTCGACGGACCGCCGGTAGGGGCACCGTCGGCCCGACGTGTCGGCATCGCCGTCTTGGCCCGCGGCAGACCGCCCTCATTCTGCCGATCCGGTCCACCTCGTGGATCCGACCTTCCATCGGTAGCCCATTCGGGTGGTTGACGCCCGGATGCGGGTGCGGGAGCGGAACCAGGAACGACTCGGGACCGCCGGCCCTCGGCCCGAGCGGTCCGAGCGGGCGGGACGAGCGCCCGGCGCATCGAGGTGCCGGTGGACGGCGAATCGGTATCCTCGGGCTGTATCGAACTGCCCTGATATGGATTGCCGTGGCCGGGATTGCCGTGGCTCGCCGGTACCGGGTGGTAGGGCCCGGTCACCGGTCCAGCGGCGTCATATGACCCGGTCGGAGGGCCGTATGACCCGGTCGGAGGGCCGTAGCCGCTATGCTGCGGGCGCGGATCCGGCCCCGCTGGCTGATACGGCTCCATCGAGGGACCGCTACCGCCCCCCTGATAGTAGGGAGACTGCCGGTCGTCGTCCCACTCGGTCCGTCGCACACCGTCCGTCACCAGACGACCTCCGATCCCGAGCTCCGCTTGCGTCCGCCCGTCCCACCGCTGTACCACGGCGTTGCGTCGACGTTGCGCGAGCTTAGTTGACAGTAGCCCCCCGAAGGCGTACAGGGATCGGCCAGGTACCTCGCCGGTCACCCACTGATCTGCACCGATATCCTCCCATGTCATCAGGCACATATTTCAGGGGGGACGCCGCATGAAGGGCTTCAGGCAGTTCCTGATGCGAGGGAACGTCGTCGACCTGGCGGTCGCGGTCGTGGTCGGTACCGCCTTCACCGCGGTGGTGACGTCGCTGGTGAAGACCATCTTCACCCCGCTGATCGCCGCGATCTTCGGCAAACCCGACTTCTCGGCCCTCACCTTCACCATCAACGGCAGCATGTTTCGGTACGGCGAGTTCATCAACAGTGTCATCGCGTTCCTCTCAGTCGCTACAGTGATCTACTTCGTAGTAGTACTCCCCCTGAACACCATCAACGAGCGGCGGACGCGGGGGCAGGTCCCGCCGGAGGAGGACCCAGTACTCACCGACGAGGCACGCCTGCTCACGGAAATCCGTGATCTACTGGAGGAACACCGTCCCACCGGCTGACCCAGCCAACCCGGGCCGACCCAGCGCGGCTCCACACCGCGCGGCTCCACACCGGATCGCTTACCCGAACGTTGGTCGGCATTCAGGAATCGCTCAGGCTTTCAAGGGAAAGTGCCTACCATGACACCGCGTCTCCCCTTCAGCAGTAGCGCCGAGGACGCCCCCAGGGGCGGCGGCAGGGAGGGGTCCGGCGCCGGGCATGACTCCCCCTCCCCTTGGGCTCCGCCCATCGGCGGCGCGGCCGGGACACGAGCCGGCCAAGCTCACCCGGCTGGTCCCGCCAGCTCCGAACCCGGCCTCCCGGCGGGCCCGCCTTCCCGTCCGCCCGGCTCGCCGTACAGCCAACCGCCGACGCTGGGGCCATCCTCCGGCCAGCATCCTCAGTATCCGAATCCCCATCCCCCGCATGGGGATCCTCGTCCGTATCCGGATTCTCCGTACCCGGCCGGGCCGTCCCAGGCCAGTCAGCCGCAGGCCGCGCTCTCCGCGGGAAGCCCGCCTCCGGCGGCATCGCCCGGCGGCCCGTGGGGACCGCCTTCAGGTCCGCCACCCGGTGGTCCCGCTGCCCCGAGAGCCGTGAACGGCGCGGCCGGCCCCGCGGGACCTCCCGCGGGCCCCCCGACCGGAGGGTATTCCTGGGGACCGCCATGGAGTTCTCCGAGCGGCGCCGGCTCGCCACCCACCCAGGACCTCTACGGCAACGAGACAACCATGGCCGCCTCGCCCCCTTGGCGCCGACGGCGGCTCGTCGCCGCCGGACTCGCCATAGCCCTGGTCTCGGCCGGTGTGGGTGGCGGTGTCGGAGCGCTGGTCGCCGACAACAACGGGGGGCAGACCATCGTCACATCCGCCGGTCTGCACAACACCGTGGACAGTTCCGGTGGAACGTCGCCCGCAGCCGCGAACACCGTGTCGGCCGCGGCGCAGAAGATCCTGCCGAGTGTCGTGACAATCTCCGAGGAATCGAGCAGCGAGTCGGGCACCGGCTCCGGCACCATCATCCGTTCGGACGGGCATATCCTGACGAACAACCATGTGGTCTCGGGTGCCGCGAATGGCGGCTCGCTGACGGTCACCCTGCAGGACGGTCGTACTTTCGATGCGCAGGTCGTAGGCACGGATCCGAGCTCGGACCTCGCGGTGATCAAAATCAATGCCACCGGTCTCACGGCGGCCACGTTCGGCAATTCCGACACGCTGAGCATCGGGGAACTGGTGGTAGCGGTCGGCAGCCCGCTCGGGCTGAACGGCACGGTCACGTCCGGCATCGTCAGTGCCGTGCATCGCCCGGTGCGCACCGGGGATTCAACCGTGCGGGATCAGCAGAACACCGTGCTCGACGCAATCCAGACCGACGCCTCAATCAACCCCGGTAACTCCGGTGGTCCGCTGGTCAACAGTCGCGGCGAGATCATCGGCGTGAACAGCGCGATCGCGACCGTGGGTGGTGGAAGTCCCTTCGGTGGCGGCCAGCAGTCCGGCAACATCGGCGTCGGTTTCGCTATTCCGGGCAACTATGCCGGGTCGGTGGCCACCGAGTTGATCTCTACGGGCAGCGCCCGACACCCGTACCTGGGCGTCAGCGCCTCCACCTCGGAGGAGAACACCCGTTCCACCGCCTCCAGCGGCAACGGTGCACAGATCCGCTCCATGGTTCCGGGTGGACCCGCCGAAAAGGCCGGCCTTCGCGCCGGCGACGTCATCACGAAGGTCGGCAACCGTGCCGTCAACGACGTCGACTCCCTCATCGCGGCGGTCCGGTCCCACGCCATCGGCGACGAGGTGGAAGTGACCTATACCCGTGATGGACAGAGCGGCACCGTCAAGGCCCGGCTCGCCCAACAACCACCGGCATCCTGAGCTATGTCCCGACCCGCAAGAAGCGTGGTGCCTTCCAGCGGAAGGCCGCGAATGGCCGGTCCGGTTCCGAACGCCAGTTCTGCCGAATTGGTAACAGATTTCGGCTTATACCCATTGAAGGCAGGTTCGTCCAGGGTGGCTTGGTCCCGTCTCCGACGGGACATGGCCACCCTGCCGTGAGACCTACCAGGCAAAGTAACCAGCCGTAGTCGATGGGGATCTAAGTGCGACGACATCAGTAGTCAAGCGTTATCGACTGTCGAATCGGCGACAACAAAATCTTCACGACGTTCACCCGCTGCGGGGGACGAACTTCTAGCATTGGGCCTGCCTCACCGGGCTACCGATGGGGCGATGCCGGCCCGTTCCGGGGCCGCCGCTAGTCCCCGGGGAGAAGCTGAGTATGGACGACGACGCGGACCTGGTGGCCCGTGTCCGACGTGGTGACCGGCAGGCGTTCGACGATCTCTACGATCTGTACGCCGATGATGTCTTCTCGATGTGCCTGCTGATTCTGGGCGATCCCACCGTGGCCCGCGCAGCGGCCGGGACGGCGTTCGCCCTCGTCGCCCGCACTCGTCTAAATCCCCTGAGCGATCCCACCCGGCTGCGGTCCTGGCTACTCGAGCTTGCTCGAGGAAGCGCTCTGGCCTGGTCGGGATCGCCCCAGGCGCGCAGCATCCCGGTACCCCATGGAGTCTCGCCCGAAGAGCTCCTCACCGGTGCCGTGGTTCCGGCGCCGGCGAGTCTGCGGGTCGGCCTCGCGCGCACCTTCGATCGCGCCGCTGTCGCGGCTGTAGCCGCAGCCTCAGCCGCCAGTCGGCGGGCTGCGGCAGCGGCCGCCGCGGCCGATACCGATACTAAGAGCGAAGTCGGCGAGACCACCAAGGAGACACCGAAGGTCAATCTCGTCAAGGTACCGACTGCTCCACCCAGCGGTGACAGGTACGCCGATGCCGAGAAAACCATCATCGCCGCCACCACGCACCCCACGCGTCTACTCCCGCTCATGCGCATGGACTCCGACAATGACCTCACCGACGCACCACAGACTCATACTGGCCGCGGCACCGCGGGATGGCGCAGGCGGTCGGCGGTGGCAGTCGCCGCGGTGACGGCCATTGCCGTCGCCGGCCTCACGGCGGCCATGAACTGGCCCACCTCCGATGCCCAGCTGCTGTCGGAGGACAGGCCGAATATCACGCAGGGGCAGGTGACGCAGGGGCAGGTGACGCAGGCGCCGACCCCGGACGCGGTACGTCCGCCCGTGCCTGCGGCCGCACCCAGCAATGCGGCCGCGACGTCCTCGACAGTCGTCCCGACGGTCGCCGGAGCGTTCACCAGCCGGGCTGCGTCGCCCGGGGGCTTGGAACCACGCCTCATGGAGCCCATCGCGCGGCAGGTCAGCAAGCCCTCGCCCTCCGCCGCTCACCGTCCCGACCCTGCTTTTGTCAAGGCGCCTGCGGCACCGCCTCCGTCCTCGCCGTCCACCGCCCCGGCGCCACGCACGCCGACGACGGGGCCACCGACCACGACTCCTACACAGCCGCCGACCACGACTCCTACACAGCCGCCGACCACGACTCCATCGTCAGCCAGCCGACCGCCGACGGCACCACCGAGCACCCCACCCTCGACGACACCGACCGGGGTGGGCGCTCCGACGTCGACGTCCCCACCGAGTGGCAACCCCGGGAGCCCAAGTACCGGACCCGCTCCCAGCAGCTTCTCCACCGGAAGGACAAGTTCGCCCGACACAGGCGACTGGATCATCAATCCGATTACAATACCACTGCCCATTTTCATCTAGTCTTTTCTCTAGTCCACATTGCACAACAATGTGGATAAGGGCATACTCAAAAGCTGCCAGATCGAGCAGGACGTTAAAAATCCCGAGATCCGCCGAGTGCCGATAGTAGGCCTGGAAGGGACTGCGGTTCGGTCCCGGACCCGTCGGCGCCATAATCATGCATTTTCCACTCGGGCTCCCCGGTCCTTGTTCTCAGCCAGTATGGGAAAGTCATTAAATAAGTTGATCACTTGATCTATGTTTAGGATTCCCCTGTGATCGCCTCGGTAGGGTTATGTCCGTGGTGGACGATCGTTCGGCGAAGGTAACTGGTCAGGTGTCGCTTGATCGACAGTGACGGGC
>NZ_CDWWEW010000238.1:0-8198 GCF_977966315.1 Frankia sp. CeRuru1 | reverse complement strand
CTCCCCGAAGACCTTCCGAGTCTCAATGTCATGCTGCGCGCCGAGTACGACCTGCCCGAAGCCGCAATCCGGGAGGCGGAAGCCAGCATCCAAGAAATCATCGCCAAGTACCGCGGCTCCGCCGACGGCGCGGACACACAGGAAACGCATAACAAGTAGGTGGGTACGGAAGGAGGGGAATCCCCGATGGATCAGACCGAGCAACCAATAATTCAGGAACTCCGACGCCTGGCGCCGAGCCGACCGCTCACTTTTGGCGAGGCGTACCAGATCGCCGAACTGCAAGCCACAACACTCCTGCACCTGCTGGACATCCGGCAGGCTCCAGCCGATGCCGGGCGGCTAACCGAGCTGCCGCGCATCGAAGTCCAGGTCGAGCCCCGCTGGCGCATGCCGACGCTCGCCGGCTTCTCCGAGTGGCGTGACGGCCGTTGGCTGATCGTGGTCAACCGCAACAGCAGCTCCGGCCGGCGCCGCTTCACCCTCGCCCACGAAATCAAGCATGTCATCGACCACACCGCGCGGGCCACACTCTACGCACGGCTCGGCACCCCCGACGAGAAACAGCGGGGTAAACAGATCGAACGTATTTGCGACCACTTCGCCGCCTGTTTCCTGATGCCCCGGCCGTGGGTGAAACGCGCGTGGGCGAGCGGCCTCCAGGACGTTGAAGCCTTGGCCGAGCTGTTCAAGGTATCCACCTCAGCCATGAAGGTACGCCTGGCCTACCTCGGTTTCCTCGACGACGAGAGCCGGCCAGTCGTGAGCTATTTCAGGGGTGAGACATCCAACCCCTGCCGCGCCTGACAACAAAAACCGTAACCAGGAGGAGCGCAACCAGATGACAAAGCAACATCGCTACTTCCGCACCGAAGCCCCAGCTCGGGGCGGGATCAAACGGGCGGTCGTCTACCTGCGGGTGTCCACCCCGGGGCAGGTCAAGACCGACTACGACCCCGAAGGGATCTCACTGCCCGCCCAGCGGCGGAAGTGTGCGGAGCAGGCCCGCGAGCTCGGCGTCGAGATCGTTGACGAATACCTGGGGCCGGGCCGGTCGGCGACCGCCATCCACAAGCGGCCCGAGTTCAAGAAGATGATGGCGCGCATCCGTGAACGCCACGATGTCGACTACGTGATCTTCTACTCACTGTCCCGCATGCACCGGAACTGGGCGGAAAACGGCATCACCCTCGCAATGCTGCGCGAACTCGACGTCACCATGCTCTCCGCGACCGAGAAGTTCGACGACACCCCGCTCGGCGAGGCCATGCACGGCTTCCTCGCCGTGTTCAACGGCTTCCAGTCGCGGGCCAACGGCGAGGACATCCGCTTCAAGATGGGCGAGAAGGCCCGCCGGGGAGGGACGCTCGGCCAGGCGCCCATCGGCTACCTCAACGTCCGCGAGCAGTTCGAGGGCCGCGAGATCCGCACCATCGCCTTCGACCGGGTGCGCGCGCCGCTCATCCGGCTGGCCTTCGAGATGTACGCCACGGGCAGATACAACTTCCACACGCTCCGCAAGGCCTTGACCGATGCCGGCCTGCGGACCCGCCCCACACCGAAGCGGCCTGAGCGGCCCATCTCGATCCACAAAATCGGCGATCTGCTACGGGACCGGTACTACCTCGGCTTTGTGACCTACGAGGGCGTCGAGTTCCAAGGGCGGCACGAAGCCATCGTCGACCAAGATCTGTTCGACCGCGTCCAGAAGGTTCTAATCGCAGACCGGGGCGCGGGCACCCGCCAGCGAACCTACAACCACTACCTCAAGGGCACCGTGTGGTGTGGCCGGTGCGAACGACGCCTGATCATCTCCGGCGCGAAGAACCGTCACGGTGTGCAGTACTTCTACTACATCTGCCGCGGACGGCAGGACGGCACCTGCGACCTGCCCTACTTCAAGGTCGAAGACGTCGAGGAGGCAACCCTGCAGCACTACTGCCACGTGCAGGTGCCGGACGACATGTAGCAGAGCCTCCGCATCACCATGAAGGATGCCGTCGCCAGCGGCGAAGAGAACGCCAAGGAGATCCAAGCTCAGCACACCAGACGGCTGCGGGAACTCGACCGGCAGGAAGATCGCTACCTCGACCTGGTGGACGATCCGGACTGGCCGAAAGAGAAGATCACCGAGCGGATGCGGGGCATCCGCGAGGAACGGGCCCGCCTCAAGCAGCATCTTGAGGACACCGAAGCCAAGCTGGAAGTCGGCTACCAGATTGTGACCGGCATCCTCGACCTGCTGACCGACCCACAGGAGCTGTACCGCAGATCGAAGAAGCCCACCCGGGCCGTACTCAACCGGGCGATCTTCACCAAGCTGTTCCTCGACGCCGACGCCAAGAGCCCGCACGTGGTGGCCGACGAGCTGACGGAAGCCTTCGAGACGATCGTGTACCTGCGACGCGACACGCCGCCCGAACTGGACGCGACGTTGACGGCGGACGGGGACAAACCAGCCACCGACGGCCGCGAGACCACGAACCGACTACGCCGACGCTTCGCCCTGTCACCGGCGCGCTATGAGCGCCGAAACGACAGTGGCGCCCTCCTTGCGGAGGACGCCACGATCTATGGGACTGTCACCGTTTCGGGCCTGCTCGACCACTCTGAGTATCGAGTGGGTTCGAGTAGAACCGAAATGGTGGACCTAACGCAACACAATAAGAACCGCCTGATCTTGGTTCAGGGCCCCGAGATCACCGTCCGACCGGTCTCCACAAGGCTCCTGACCAGGGGCGACGCCCCGTGAGCACCCAGCCGGCACCCTCGCCCGTCAAATCGAACACACGTTCCGTAGACCTGGTGGGTGCGAACGGCACCGCCCGCATGGTGACCGTGATCGTGGGCACCGTTGTCGGGCTCACCTTCCTCTTCGGGCTCGGCAACGTCGCCGCACTCGGCATCCGCCTCGGGGTCCCGACCTACGTCGCCATCCTCGTGGCGCCCGCAGTCGATCTTTCCGTCGTCGGGCTCCTCCTCGGCGCACGCCACCTCACCCTGCACGGCGGACCCACCGAAGTCATCCGCGCCGCACGACGCCTACTGATCTTCGCCAGCGCCGTCACGCTCGCCCTGAACATCACCGAACCCCTCATCACCGGCCACTACGGCAGAGCAGCCTTCGACGCTGTCGGGCCGCTTCTCCTTATCGGATGGGCGGAAGTCGGCCCCGGCCTCCTCCAAGCCATCCAGACCACCGCCCGGTTCCCGGGGCTTCGCCCAGAGAGCGGGGCAGAAGGGACCGATCAGACCCAGATGCCAGCGGCTCCAGACCGAACCGCCACCCAAGGTCGACGGAAAGCGACAGACGCCGCATCGCGTCAGACAGAACGGGGGGCACGCCAGCAGGACCTTCTCCACCGAGCCCGCGCCGAAGATGTCCTCCACTGGCAACACCACCAACGCCCCATCTCCGCAGAGACGCTACGCAAGCGACTTCGCATAGGTACGGAATCCGCCCGCGGCCTTGTCGCCGAGCTTCGCAGTAGCACCCGGGTCACACTCGACGGTCAGGGCGAGACCGCGCCCACGTAGATGCTCGCTGCGGCGGCAGTCCCGAAGAAGCCCCCGGCTCACGCCAGATAGGGCCTGACCGGAGGGGAGTATCTGATCAGACACTCCCCTCACACCGCTGGCTTGGAAATCACCGTGTGCCACTTCCCGCCGGGTACCTCGAAATGGAACAGCATCGAAAACTGGTTGTTCTCCCGGATCAGCATCAACTGGCGCGGACGCCCCCTGACCAGCCACGAGGTCGTGGTGGACATGATCGGGACGACCACCACCCGCACCGGGCTGACCGTGCACGCCAAGCTCGACCCCGGTACCCATCCCACCGGCGTCGTCGTGCCCGACGAGGTCATGCCGACGTTGCCGTTGACCGCGCATGGCTGGCACGGCGTTCCTCACCCGCCACGACGGCTAACTCACTGTGGCCCCCCTACCCAGTTCCGTCATACAGTCGCGCCGCCGACCAACTGGGTTGTGTCTATAAGGCGGTTGGAGAATCCCCACTCGTTGTCGTACCAGCCGAAGATGTGTACGTGGCGCCCCTCGATAACCTGCGTGAGCAGGGAGTCGAAGATGCATGACGCCGGATCCTTGACGATATCCGCGGAAACGACCGGGTCTGCAGTGTAGCGCAGGATTCGTGCAAGTTCACCGTCCGCCGCCTTGCGGAAAAGCGAGTTGACCTCCTCCACCGTCGTCTCACGGTCCACCCGGACGGTCAGGTCGGTCAGCGAGCCAACGGGAACAGGAACCCGCACCGAGTACCCGTCGAGCTTGCCCTTCAGGCTTGGGAGCACGAGGCCGATCGCACTGGCGGCATTGGTGGTGGTCGGGATGGTGCTTAGGTTGGCCGCACGGGCGCGCCGGGGGTCGGGGTGCGGGCCGTCCTGCAGGTTCTGATCCTGCGTGTAGGCGTGGATCGTGGTCATGGTGCCGCACTCGATGCCGAGCCCGTCATCGAGCACCCGGGCCATGGGAGCCAGGCAGTTCGTCGTGCACGAAGCGTTGGAGACGACCGTGTGCTTCTGGGGGTCGTACAGGTCATCATTGATACCGATGACGAGGGTGAGATCCGCGTTCTTTGCCGCAGCAGAGACGACAACCTTCGAGGCGCCGGCATCAATATGCGCCCGGGCCTTGGCTGCGTCGTTGAACACGCCCGTCGACTCGATGACAACGTCGACTCCGAGGCGGCGCCACGGCAGCTGTGCCGGGTCGCGTTCGCTGAGAACCTCGACCACGGTGTCCCCGACCCTGAGCGATGAGCCCTCCGCCGCGACCTGCTGCGGCAGCGGCCCGTACACGCTGTCGTACTTCAGCAGGTCCGCCAGACTCTGCGCGCTGGTCAGGTCGTTGACCGCAGCCACGCGGATGTCGGCACCGGAAGTGAGCAGCGCACGGAAGTAGCTACGGCCGATACGGCCGAAGCCATTGATTCCCACAGTGATTGTCATGATTCCCATTCCGATTACTAGGAGCCTCGCAGCATAGGTGTCATACTTTCGGTAAGTGTCGATATATCCCTCACATAAAAAGATCGAGGCGGTTAGACTCCTGCGAACTCGGCGAGCGAATCAAAGCCGGCCGCACACATGACTGCTTTTTCTGTTCAAAGCTCACAGCATCGGCGGATCATTCTGATCCCGTCGCCTGGCGAGCATCTCCGCCGTATCCTTACGGACGCATCCTAGAAATAGGGCATGACACTCCAATGGTTCGCTGCCAGTTTCCTCGATTGCAAGTCTGAAGAACTCACCCTGTCAGGCTTCCACAGCACTCCAATGCTTGGCTTGATAGAATACTTAGCTATGCCCATCCCCCGAGGGTTCACCTCTTCCCTATACAGCTATAACTGTTCCCGTAACTGTGCGCACCTCTCCAGGGCAACATGTCACCTGCACAAGTCCGCCGGCCGGTACTACACGCAATGCGCACACCGCCAGGCTCGCCGTCGACGCGGATGCTGCAGTTCGCCGAGATGAAGATCTGACCACAGGTCAGATCAAACAACTTCGAATCATGGCAGTCAAGTCGGCACGCAGCCTCAGCAGGCCAGCGCACCTGGTGTGAATCCAGTCACATGCAGGATTTGGTAACAGGGTTCCTCGATCCGAAGGATCGTTGCGTGGCGCAGCATTGACAGTGGGTGATCGCGGAGAGGTTGCCGGGGTTGCTGTTGCGATAGCCTCGGACTTTCGCCGGATTGATCTTCTGTTGGTGGAGATAAGCGGGAAAGTGCTTCTGAGCAGGGAGGATCGTGCTTGCTGAGGGCCCGATCGATCCCGTATCGAGGCTCGCCTTCGCGGCGGGCCAGGGCGAGTCCCAGGCATGGATGGTTTCTCTCGTCAGTCCAGGATCTAGAGATGTTCGCCAGTTCGCCGATGCAGACGTCGGTGTTGTACCAGGTCAGCAGCCTGTCGATCATCTCCTGGATAGGGGCTCGGTCTTCCCGGCGGTGTGGGCGACGACGAGGGTGTTGACCTCATGGAGCAGATCAATCAGCCGGCTCCCCCACTTCTGGGCGCCCGGCGTGAACTCGCCCTTTAACCTCCGACTGTCACGTTGCGTGATACCTACTGGTGTTGTGGGGTGGTTCGGCGTGTCCTCGTGACGTGGAGCGATCTTCGGAAGATCGTGCTCTCGCCAAAGAAGCCGTGATCGAACCGAAGGTCATGATGGGCAGTGTGCAGGACGAACCAGGACGCGTCGAGGCTCTGGGGAGGCTGTGTCGCTTCCGGCCGGAGTTCTACGACTGTCTGGTCCACCGCGCGGACGCGCTGTTCGAGGTGACGGACGCGGTGCTGTGCACCGACGGCCCGGTCCGGAAGCCAGACCAGCCGTCGAGGATCCCGGTGCCATGGATCGCCTCCGACGACCGAGAGCTGATCGCCGCGTACCAGACCAGCCCGGGCGACGGGGTGCGCACCACCAGCAGGTGCGGGGTCCCCGACAGGACCATGCCGGTGACCTCGTCAAGGTCCCTGCGCAGCACGTTGACCGGAGACTCGTCACCGCAGAGCACCGGCTCGGCGCGCAGCGCCGTCCTCATCGCCTCGTCGAACCCGGCCGCGTCCAAGTCCCGGGCGAGGCGAGCGTTCGCGCGGACAACGAACCCGGACGAGACCGGCACCCCGAGCAGCGCGTCGATCACCGTCGCGGCCCGTTCCACCGGGCATTGTTTGCCCTCGGAGGCGAGCAGCACCGTCGCCGCGTGCACCCTGGGCCCGTAGGACACCGCGCCCGCCGCGGCATCACCCACTCGACCTTCTTCAGCACCGGGTCGAGCAGGTCCCAGACCTGCGCCCACCCGTGGGCGAGCACCTCGGCACCCGCCAAGCCCTCGCCACACGACGAGCACTCGACCGGCGGGTCTGACGGTAACGACCGGTCCGGCTCCGACTCCCGCGACAGCCCCGACCCGGCATGCCCCGGCTGCCCGCCGGGCCTCTTATCCTTCGACCGGACCCGCTCCGAGGCCTCACGCCGCTCGGCACGCCGCTTCGCCCGCGCCGAGCGGCTCCTTCTACGGCGACACCGATGGTTCGTTGTCCATCCCGACCCGCCGCCGCAGGTCCGCGTTCTCCAACTCCAGCTCGGCGACCCGCGCCCGGTCGCGCTCCGAACACACCACGCCGAGCTCCACCTCATGCTCCTCGGCCACACCCTCAACGACCCGGCGCAGCCGCTCGTTGACCGACGCCAGACGCTCCTTCGCCGCCACCGCGGCGGCCTGCCCCGCCACGACCTCCTCGATCCACGCCTCGGCAGCCGCTATACGCGAATCCCACGACACCGACGGGTCAGCCACAACCTCGATCATCCATGCCCAACCACGCCGATCAAGCAACGATCCCGACGTGTCCCATCAACACAAACCCCAAGGTCAGCGACCCACGGCAGCCCACCCGTGAATGAACACGACAGCAGACAGACCGGCAGACAGCGGACCAGGTCACGGTGCAGTGATGTATGTCATATAGCACCGTCGAGCATGGCTGAATTTCTTGCTCGTGAGCAGTATTGCTCAACTTGATTTGGAGCAACCAGCAAGGCCGTTGGCGCAGGTAGGCGGGACTTTCTCAGCGCAAGGAAGGCCAAGATCAGGGTGCTGTCGCGAGTATCACGCCAGCACCGGTCCCAGCCTTAGGATTTGGAATCAAATAACTTCCACAAACAATGTGGTTAGGATGCCGGCCGCAACGTATAGTTCCATTCGCCGTGGAAATCGTGCCGAGTGATCGATAGCTCCCGCATGCGCTGGTCCGGTACCTTGATTCCCTTGGCGTAAGTCCCCTCGTCGAGCTCGGCCTGGATACGGAGGCCCGTGCTGGTCGTCGTAGAAGCGATGAGGTTCACCACCACCTCGTGGCTTTCCAGAGGGCGCCCCCGCCAGTTCATCGTTATATGGCTGAACATCCGGTGCTCTATCTTGTTCCACTTGGACGTACCCGGCGGAAAGTGACAAACGGTGATCTCCAAGCCGGTCTTCTCCGCGAACTCGGCGATCTTCGCCTTCCACAGGCGGCTCCGGTACCCGTTCGACCCACCGGCGTCCGCGGTAATCAACAACCGGCGGGCCTCCGGGTACGCTTTCGAACCCATCTTCTCCCACCACCGCTCGATCGAGGAAACCGCGAACTCGGCGGTGTCGGCGCTCGCTCCGACAGTCACCCATCCCTCGTTCT
>NZ_CDWWEW010000237.1:0-8226 GCF_977966315.1 Frankia sp. CeRuru1 | reverse complement strand
CCATGAGGGTCACCAACCCGCCTGACTCGCATGTACTGGAAGGTGACTGGGTGATGCGCCGCCCTGTACAGCCGGTATCGCTCATAGATGCGGTGGTCGAAAATCTTCGCGCCGAGCTGTTCAGCGGCAATATCGGCAGCAACCAGGCGCTGACCGAAGTAGGCGTCGCCACCCAGTACGATATCGCTCGCCCGACCGCGAAGGCGGCAATCGAGAAGCTGGTCGCGGCCGGTCTCCTTGTCCGCGGCAGTCACAAGGTCGCCCGGGTCCCCGAGCTCGGCCCGGACGACGTTCGCGACATCTACAACACGCGCTACTGCCTCGAGCGCGAGCCACTCCGGCTGCTCGCCGCGGCCCGCCGCGTTCCCGCGCAGGCCCGGATGGCCAATGATGAGATCAAGTCGGTGATCAACGGCCCTCAGATCGCGATCGTCGAGCCCGACATGCGGTTTCACCTCAGCCTCGTCGACTCGATGTCCAGTCCCCGCATCAGCGGCATGTACCACAAACTCGCCGGTGAAGTCCGGCTGTGCATGTCGCAGGTACAGGGCCGGGCGCTGCTGAGCGCGGAATCGATCTACGGCGAGCACGCTCGCCTGCTGGAGCTGATCGTGACCGGCGATCAGGACGCAGCAACGGTCTTACTCCACAAACACCTCTCCCGCGCGCGCGAGAGACTCGCGGGCGCTTTCGGCGCCGAACCGGGCCCGGAGGCGGGCTTCGCGTACGAAGCCGCGACGGCGCGCGGGTGACACGTTCGCTCGGGTCGCGCATCCATCAAGGTCACGGAAGTTGTCGATCGGCGTTCTCCGACACGTCACGTTCTCAGCCGGCACCGCCTGGATGGGCAGAATCCCGGATCGGGCGAGTCGCGTACTCCAGCGCCTCGACAATGTGGACGTATTCGCGCCCCGTTGCGCGTGACATTCCGATCTCGCAGGTCCGGTTGGCCGACGCATGCACCTCGAAGGCACGGGAGTTGACCTCACGTGCCTCGTTCAGCGTCGCCGCCGCGGTCAGCTCGGGATGCAGAAGTCCGCGATCACCGGCGAACGCGCAGCAATTCCAGTCCAGCGGCACGACCACCTCGTCGCTGACCAGCTCGGCGAGTTCCCTGAGTAAAGTCGTGGTGCCCCGCCGCTCGGTCGAGCACGTAGGGTGCAGTACCAGGGACGCCACCCGGCGGGTCACCGAGAGGCGGCCCACGACTTCGGCGCGCACGAATTCGAGCGCGTCCACGAAACGAAGTGCCTCGTAGCCGCCGCCAAGCCGCTTCGCCTCGGCGCCAAGCTCCTCCAGACCTTCTGTACATGACGCCGCGTCGCACACGACCGGCAGGCGGCCGCCGTCGGTCGCCGCGAGCAGCGCCGGCAGGACCTTGGCCCCGATGACCTCGTGGCCACCCCTGAGACCCTTCGACTTCCACGGCATACCGCAACACATCGACGCGATGCCCTTGGGTACCCGTACCGCTACCCCGGCACGCGCGCACAGCGTCAGCATCGCGGGCATGACCCCGCCGCTGGATGACGACGAGCCGAACATGGCCCCGACGCACGCCGGGAAGTACACGGCGCACGCCTCTGCGGCAGCCGCGACCGCCCGGCGCCGGTACCCACCGCGGGGCAGCGAGGCGTCATACTGAGGCATCCTGTCGGTGCCCAACGTTCTGCGGGCCAGGGAGGCCGCGGCTGTCGGCAACGTCGGCGGCAGTGCGGCGGCGGCAGAAAGCGCCTTCCCAGCCAGTGTGGTGGTCGCCCCCCAGTGGCGGGCCGCCGAGCGCCACAGCGCGTCCTCGGCCTTGTTCACCCTCTCGGCGCGCAGCTCTCGCACGAGTGATCCGGTGTTGATCTGCACAGGACAAGCGGTCTGGCACATACCGTCGACCGCGCAGGTGTCGACCGCGTCATAGCGGTAGGCCGCGGACAGCTCATCGGCGAGCCCCTCGTCTCCCTCCCGCCGCGCGGCCTCACGCTCCCGCAGCAGGGCGATCCGCTGCCGAGGAGTCAGGGTCAGCGTCCGGCTCGGGCAGACCGGTTCGCAGTACCCGCACTCCACGCACATGTCCGCGCCGTAGCCGACCGTCGGCACATCCTTGAGATTGCGCAGATAGGAGCGAGGATCGTCGGACAGCACGACCCCCGGGTTGAGGATTCCCAGCGGGTCGAACAGCCGCTTCACCTCCGTCATGACGTCATACAGTTCATCGCCGTACTGGCGACGGACATACCCCGCCATGATCCGGCCGGTGCCATGCTCTGCCTTGAGCGTCCCCTTGTGCTCGAGCACCAGCTCGACCATTTTCTCGGTGAATGCGTGGTAGCGTTCCAACCGCGCGGGATCCTGGAAGGTCTCGGTGAGCATAAAATGGATATTGCCGTCCTTGGCATGGCCGAAGATGACACTGTTCTGATAGCCGTGCGCGTCGAACAGCTTCGTGAGTTCCTGGCACGCTGCCCGCAGGTGCGGCACCGGAACCGCCACATCCTCCAGCAACGCCGTGGTCCCCGCCTGGCGCGCTCCCGCGACGGCCGTATAGAGACCCTTGCGCACATGCCACAGGTCCTTTCGGCGCCGCGGGTCCGAGGTCAGCTCCAGGGGCGACTCGGTCTCGAGCCCATCGCACACGCCGCCGGCCCCGGACACCTTGTCGGCAAGCTCCTCGGTGGTCGCTGCCTGCAGCTCCACCAGGAGCGCAACCTGGTCACGCACCTCCAGCGAGCCGATCTCAGCCGGTGTCGCGCCGAGGGTCTGCGCAACGGCAAGGGACCGAGCGTCCATCAGTTCGATCGTCGCGAACCCCACGTCGACCAGCTCGGGCAACGCGGCGGTCGCGGTGGCGAGGTCACGAAACACCGCCAAGCCGGTCGAGGCGTGGGGAAAGAGCTCCACCGTCCGGAACGTGGCCGAGGCGACGAACCCGAGCGTGCCTTCGCTACCGACCATCAGATGGGCCAGGATCTCGACGGGACGCTCGTAGTCGAGAAACGAGTTGAGACCGTAGCCCATCGTGTTCTTCATTGAGAACTGCCGACGCAGCGTCGCCACGGACGCCGGGTTGCGGCAGATCCGCTCACGAAGCCGCAGCAAGCCCGCATACAGATCGGGTTCCAGCGCGCGCAGCCGTTCATCCGCGTCCGGCGCACCGGTGTCAATCACGGATCCGCTGGATAGCACCACGGTCATCGCCTCGAGCGTCTGGTAGGCGTTCTGCCCGGTACCGCAGGCCATTCCGCTGGAATTGTTGGCAATGACTCCACCCAGGGTGCAGGCGACCTCACTCGCGGGGTCGGGACCGAGCTTCCGCCCGTACGGACGCAGCCGCGCGTTGGCGGCACGGACGGTCACGCCAGGCTCGGCGCGCAGACGGTCACCACCGTCGAGCACCTCGGCCGACTGAAAACCGTGTCGCACGTCGACCAGGATCCCGTCGGTGACGCCCTGGCCGCTGAGGCTCGTCCCGCCCGAGCGGAACGTCAGGTACGAACCACTTCGCCGGCATCTCGCAAACAGCGCCGCCACATCGCCCACGCCGGCAACACGTTCCACTGCGGAGGGCACCAGGTGATAATGCGACGCATCCCGCGCCATCGCGTAGCGCAGGACCGGACGGCCTGCCACGGCCGGCCCTTGGCCATGCCCGCCGCGGCTCCCCGCTACCTCCGCTACCTCCGCGCCGGTGGGACGCCCCTCAAGACTCATCGCCCGTCCTCTCCAGACAAGGAAAGTCTGACAAGTATACATTCGCACACCCCGCGGGGCGGCGCCTCGGCTGCCCTACGATGTCCCTGCCACCCAGCGTCACTACCACCCAGGGCATCGAGCCCTGATCACGAGCCCGCGGCAGGCCCCGGCTTTCTCAAATCGAGACTGCCCGTGGCGGCTGTGACTGCTACGACCATGGGCGAGGTGCCGAGCGTGGGGGCCACCCGTCGCCGACGGTGTGGAAACAGTCGTTGGAGCTCGGTACCCCAGGCGGCCTGTCGCCCACAGCAAGAGCCATGAGCTCGGAAAGGGTTTATAATGATCTTTATCACCGCCAAGTTCCGGATCAAGCCGGAGCACGCCGACCAGTGGCCGGAGATCTCACGGGCGTTCACCGAGGCGACCCGCGCTGAGCCGGGCTGCAAATGGTTCGACTGGTCCCGCAACATTGAGAGCCCGACCGAGTACGTACTGGTCGAGGCATTCCAGGATGGCGACGCCGGAGCCGCGCACGTCCAGTCCGACCACTTCAAGGCCGCCCGGCAGACACTGCCGAAGTACCTCGCCGAGACGCCGCGCATCGTGAACACGGTTCTGGAGCAGGACGACTGGTCGGAGCTGGGCGAACTCGCTGTGTCCGACTGATCGGTCGGGCCGCCGGCGACGACAGGCGGAGCCCCGGTCGGAAACCTCCGTGACGTCCAACCTGACGCCGCTATTCCCGTGGTCCGGCGTATCGGCATGAAGAAGAAGCCGGGTCAGCCGCCGACGTGGACATGCCGGCAATTGATCGACGGGATTCGGTGGCGGACGCGGGCCGGGGCGCCGTGGCGGGACGTTCCCGCCCGGTACGGGCACTGGCGCATGGTGTACGGACTGTTCCAGGACTGGCATCGGGACGGGATCGCTCCAGCCCAGCGATAGTCACCCAACGTCACACTCGGGATGCATCTTCGAATCATGGCCTCCAGGGTGCTCTAGTCGACTCCACCCTGGGGGCCGTGGTTGCGGTCGTAGGCCGCGCGGGCCACGGCGATGTCGTCGCGGTGCCGTTCGGCCCACGATGTGAGCGTCCACAGCGTGGCATACAGCTCCCGGGCCATATCGGTGGCCTGGTACTCGACCTTCGGCGGCACCGTGGGGTAGACGACCCGCGTCAGCAGCCCATCACGTTCCAGGTTACGCAGCGTGAGGGTGAGCATCCGCCGGCTGATGCCGCTGATCGACCGCTGCAGCTCGGTGAACCGGACCGGTCCGTCGCTGATCCGCAGCAGGATACCGATGGCCCACTTGCCACTGATCCGGTTCAGCACCTCCAAGACGGTGCAGGCCTCGGCCTCGTGGCCGGGGGGGTCGATCACATCGCTGTTCCCCTGGAACATGAAAGTGCCTCCTTCCGGCCACTCCCACAGTCACACATGATGGCTTCCGTAACAAGGCGTGCCCCATACGGCGGCTGGAACCGCCGTGCCTGGCTGGCGGTCGCGACCGGCCCGCCGCGGCCCCGTCCGGCCTCCTCGACGTCAAGGAAGACTGTTGACCGACTCAACTCCCCCGGCCTCGCTCCCGGCGCTCCCGTCCCGCTGGCTCGCTCTCGGGGTGCTCTGCACCAGCAACCTGATGGTCATCCTGGACAGCTCGATCGTTACGGTCGCGCTGCCGACCATCCAGCAGGACCTCGGCTTCTCCCAGGCGAACCTGGCCTGGGTTGTGAACGGATACTTGATCGCCTTCGCCGGCCTGCTGCTGCTGTCCGGACGGCTGGGTGACCTGCTGGGCGGCCAGCCCGTCTTCATCGGGGGGCTCGGCCTGTTCACGGCGGCCTCGCTGGCCTGCGGCCTGGCCAACACCGGCGGCCTCCTGATCACGTTCCGCTTCCCGCAGGGCGCCGGGGGCGCGCTGGCCTCCGCGGTGGCACTCGGCATGATCGTCACGATCTTCCCCGGCAGCCGGGAGCGGGCCAAGGCACTGGCCTGCTACGCCTTCGTCGGCCGCCAGGCCACCGCGGCCAAGCCACTGCTGCCGCTGCGCATCTTCCGCTCCCGCGCGGTCGGGGGAGCGAACATCATCCTGGCCCTGATGGTGGCCGGCCTGTTCGGCTATCAGTTCTGCACCGCCCTGTACCTGCAGGACGTGCTCGGCTACGACGCGCTGCGCACCGGGCTGGCGTTCCTGCCGGCCCCGCTGACCATCGCGGCCGTCTCGCTGGGCCTCGCGTCGCCGCTGAGCACCCGGTTCGGCCCCAGGCCGGTGATCGTCGTCGGGCTGCTGCTGGTCGCCGCGGCGCTCCTACTGTTGGCCCGGGTACCGGCCGACGGCAGCTACGCGCGCGACGTCGCCCCCGTGTTCGTCCTGCTGGGTATCGGTTTCGGCGCGGCGATGCCCGCCCTGATCGGCCAGGCGATGACGGTCTCCGACCCCGCCGAGGCCGGCGTCGCCTCCGGGGTGGCCAACACCACCCAGCAGATCGGCGCCGCGCTCGGCACCGCGATCCTGGCCACCCTCGCCGCCTCCCGCACCGACTCGCTGCTCGACCGCGGCAGGAGCACCACCACCGCCCTCACCGGCGGGTTCCACCTCGCCTACGCGGTGAGCGCGGCCCTGGTCGCCGCGGCCGTCCTCGTCGCCCTGTTCGTCCTGCGCCCGCCCGGCCAGTCGCGGGCCGCCGACAGCGCACGGACCGCCGACGCCCACCCAGCCGAGACCGACGACCTGGCGCAGCCGGCGGGGGTGCCGGCCGCGGGACAGTAACCGCCGGGGCCAGCCGTCGGGGACGGAGTAGGCCGGGCGCCCTACCGCCGAGACGGTCCTGCCGCGTGTTCAGTTCTGCCGTGTGTCCGGGGCTGAGGTGGGCCTCGTGTTGATCGCAGCCAGCGCAACCCGCACCCGCTCGGGTGGGGCGCGCGGCCCACGGGTCGCACCGCGCCTCGCTCCCTGGACTTCCGCCGGGTTCGCAGCACCGCGGACAGGGGCATGCTCCGGCTACGCCTGACGGCCACCCGATGCTTACCCCGACCCCGGTGAGGCGCCCATGCGGCAGCTAACCCCGCTTGACGCTCAGTTCCTCGCGTGGGAGGACGGACGCACGTTCGGCCACGTCGCTGGCCTGGTCCTCTACGACACGAGCAAGCCGGGACAGGAGCTCACCTTCCGGTGGCTGCTGGAGCATGTCGCGCGGCGGCTGCCGCTGGTTCCGCCGCTGCGGGAGCGACTGGTGCAGGTGCCACTCGGCCTCGACCATCCCTACTGGGTGGAGGATCCCTGCTTCGATCTGGAGTACCACGTTCGCGAACTGGCGCTGCCGACGCCTGGTGACGATGCCCAACTCGCCACGCAGGTCGCCCGGCTGCTCAACCGGCCGTTGGACCGGTCTCGCCCGCTGTGGGAGGCGTACCTGATCTCCGGATTGCAGGGGCAGCGGGTCGCCGTCCTGACCAAGATTCACCATGCGGTGCTCGATGGCCTGTCTGGGGCCGAGGTGCTGCTCGCGCTGACCGACTTCACCCCGGCGGGCCGCGAACCTCCACCGCCGGCCGCCCCGCCGGCTGGCCTGCCCAGCCAGGCAGAGATGCTCGCGCGCGGGCTTCTCGGACTGGCCCGGCAACCGTTGCGCGCGTTGTCTGTCCTGCCCCGGACGCTGCGCTATCTCGACCGCAATCCGGCGTTGCGGACCGTTCCGGGCATCCGTCTTGCGGGCCGGGTGGCGCGCAGCGTCCTGGAGTTCCGGCGGGAGGCGCACACCGACGGGGAGATCCTCGAGGTTCCCCGGGTACGGGCGCCGCGGACCCGCTTCAACGGGCCGATCAGCCCACACCGGCAGGTCGCCTTCGCCACCCTGCCGCTGACCGACATCAAAACAATCAAGAACCGCTTTCACGTCACCGTAAACGACGTCGTTGTCACATTGTGTGCGGGTGCCGTCCGGAGATGGCTCGCCGACCGGGACGAGCTACCGGATCGGCCGCTGGTCGCGATGGTGCCGCTGAGCGTCCGTACCCCCGAACAGGTCGGCACCTTCGGCAACCGGATCTCGGCGATGATGGTACCGATCCCCACCCACGAGCCGGACCCGGCCGCACGGATCGCCTTCACCCACGACGCGCTGGCCACCGCGAAGACCGTGCACCGCGCAATCCCGGCCACCGTCCTGCAGGACACGGAACAGTTCGTACCGCCGGCCATACTCGCCCGCGCGTCCCGCATGGTCATGGCGGTGCTGAGCAGAACCCGGATCCAGCCGGTCTGCAACCTGGTCGTATCCAACGTGCCGGGCTCACCCCTGCAGCTCTACCTCGGCAAGACGCCGATGACCGCCGCCTATCCGCTCAGCCCCATCACCCACAGCTGCGGCCTGAACATCACCGCACTGAGCTACCTGGACGCGCTCGACGTCGGAGTCGTCACCGACCGGGCACAGGTCCCCGACGCCTGGGAAATCATCAGCGCGTTGCACGAGGAACTCGCGACGCTGCGCTGACGGCCGCGCAGCGGACGCGGGCTCAATGGCGGCCGGGGCCGCGG